>DATIUU010000090.1:0-7228 GCA_035466635.1 Woeseiaceae bacterium | reverse complement strand
CGCCTGGGCGTCGATCCTGTCGCTGCCGTACGCGCTGCTCTCGAGCAACCTGCCGTCGCACAAGATGGGCGTCTACATGGGCATCTTCAATTTCTTCATCGTGATCCCGCAGCTGGTTGCCGCGAGTATCCTGGGCCTCGTTATCCGGGAGTTCTTCGGCCAGGCCAGCATCTTCGGGCTGGTCACGGGCGGCGTGCTGATGATGGTATCGGGCGCCGCCGTGCTGCTGGTCGACAAGGCGGCGGAGCCGCAGTAAGCGGTAGTAGCGCCGCGTCAGCGGTTCGCGGCGCCGCAGGATTCGCGAACGATGAGCCGCGGCTCCATGAGCGTCGATTCGACCGGTTCGCCCTTGATGAGCCCGACGATACCGTTCACGAGGCCTTCCGCGCCCAGCTTGGAATTCTGCTGCACGGTCGTCAGTGTCGGTGACACGTAGGCCGCCAGCGGCATGTCGTCGAAACCGACCACGCTCACGTCTTCGGGCACGTGCCTGCCGGCGTCCTGCAGGGCCCGCATCGCGCCGATTGCGATCAGGTCCGTGCCGGCGAAGATCGCGTCGCACGGTTCGCCGCTCTCGAGCAACTGCATGGTCGCCTGGTAGCCCTGGCGTTCCGAATTGTCGGCACCAAAGCGCAGCTGCTCCCTGTACTCCATGCCGGCTTCCCGCTTCGCGCGGCGGTAACCCGCGTGCCGCGCACCGTGCTCCGGGCTGCGCCGCGATTTGCTGCCGATGAACGCGATGTTGCGGCGGCCGAGATCGACGAGGTGCTGCGTCGCCTGGTAACCGCCGCTTTCGTTGTCGCAGCCGAAGGTGTGGCCGGGCAAGTCCTTGATCAGCGGCCCCCAGATCATGAAGCGCGTATTGGCGTCGGCAAGTGCGGTGAGCTTCTCACGGTATTGCATGTAGTCGCCGTAGCCGAGCAGGATCAGGCCGTCCGCCCGGTTACTCGCCTGGTACTGGATGTGCCAGTCGTCGCTCAGCTGCTGCAGCGAGACCAGCACGTCGTAACCGAGTCCGGCAGCGATGCGCACGATGTTGTCGAGCAACGACATGAGAAACAGGTTCATCCGCGTGTCGGTTTCGCTCGCGTCGTCGAACAACAGCAGGGCAATGGTGTTGCTCTGGTGCGTGCGCAGGCCGGCCGCGTTGCGGTTCACGAAATAGTTGAGTTCCCGCGCGATCGCCTGGACGCGGTCGCGCGTCTCCTTTCGCACCAGCGGGCTGTTGCGCAGCGCGCGTGACACCGTCGCCTGGGAGACTCCGGCGATGTCCGCTATGTCGCGCGAGGTGGGGTTCTCGACTTTCATCGGATCAGGTGACGCTAAAGCGCTGGGCCTGGTGAAGTGTTTTATCACAAATCCCGCCCGCAAATGCTCCCCGAAGGCGCTTTTCCCGCGCGCCCGCGGCCGCATCGGCCCGCAGCGTCGGCCCGCCGGCATGCGTTTCGGGGCGCCGCCGGGGCGCCCCGAAGAGGGTGGACGGCGGGTAGCCGTCCCATGGGCATTCTTGACGGCTAGCGGGTTTCCGCCAGCATCGTCTGGTTGTCATTGAACCAGGCGTTGGTCGCGGCATCCGCCTTCGCGAGTTCCGCGGGCGGCATGCGCTCGGCCAGGTATTCCTGGTGCACGCGGGCGTCATCGTCGCCGAGCCGAACCGCGATCGTGAACCACTTGAGCGCTTCGACCTTGTCCTGGGCGACACTGAAACCATTCTGGTACATGGTGCCCAGGCTGACCTGGGCCGCGGTGACGGCGTTATTGGCAGCGAGCATGTACCACTTCATGGCCTCGGCTTCGTCCATCGGTACGCCCCAGCCGTTGGCGTGCATGACGCCGAGCTTGTACTGGGCTTTACCATGGTCCTGTGCGGCCGCAAGCCCGAACCAGTGCAGGGCCTGGATATCGTCCATGGGGACGACGATGCCCTCGGCGTACAGGAGGCCCATGCCGTACTGGCAATCGGCGTCGCCGCTCTCCGCGGCGGGCGCCCATACGGCCATTGCCTTGTCGAAGTCGCCGGCGTCGTAGGCCGCGCGTCCGTCCTCATAGCTGCCGGCGGCTGCAGCAGCGGAGACGGCCAGCGAGAATACTGCAAGAACGGAAACGAGATAACCGCGCATTTCGTGCTCCCCGGGCGGTGTATCCGCCCTCCTTTACGCATGCCCTCTTTTTGCTTGAAGGAGGCTGAAACGACAATGCGGGGAAGTACCTATCCGCATTGGAATCAACGACTTGGGAGCGTCGACGGGCTAGTGCTGGCGCAGTGCTTCCTTGCTGCGCCGCAGCTTGTCCGCGGCCACGTCGCCGAGTGCCAGTGCGAAGGCAACGTACAGCGCATCGAGGAGCGCGAGCTGCGCGAGCCGTGAACTCATCGGCGTGTAGACGCTGGTGTCCTCGTGCGGATCCCAGCCGAACACGAGGTTCGCGATACGCGCGAGCCGCGACGCGGGATTGGTCAGGGCGATCACCGTCGCGCCGTTGTCGCGGGCTGCGGCCGCGGCCCGCTCGAGTTCCGGCCACCCGCCGAGATGCGAGACGATCACCAGCACGTCGCCGGGTCCCGCGACGGCCGCGGCCTGCAGGATGCTGGGGGTATCGGTGTGGGCGTTGCACGGCGTGCCGAGCCGGAAGAACTTGTGGCGGGCATCCGCGGCAACGTGCCCGGATGCCCCGAGCCCGATGAACGTAATCTGCCGGGCATCCAGCAGTACGGCCGCTGCCGCGTCGATGGGGATCGACGATAGCTGCGCGCGCATGTCGAGGAGCGACGAGATCGCCGCGTCGAGCACCTTGGTGACCGCGTCCGCGGTCGCGTCGTCGGGATTGACGTCCCGGTGGACGTAGCGGTCGGGGCGGCTGAGCGCTTCGGTCAGGCGTATCGTCAGCTCGCGGAAACCCGTGAGCCCCACGCGGCGGCAGAAACGGATGACGGTCGGCTCGCTGGCGCCGCACTCCCGGGCGACTTCGGCCAGCGTCGCGTCGGCGGCCTGCCGCGGGTGCGCGAGGACCCACTCGGCGACGCGCCGCTCGGCGCGGCTCAGGCGCCCGGCCTGTTGCTGTATCCGGTTCAGCATGTAGTAAAACTACAATATAAATTGCGTTGAATCCAGAAAAACTTGTCAAAGCTGCCATGATTTGTAGTAAAATTTCAGCCTCAACGAGGATATCCTGATGGCAAACTTCGTACCGGTCGACGTATTCGACCTCGTCATATTCGGCGGCACCGGTGACCTGGCGATGCGCAAGCTGCTGCCGGCGCTGTACCACCGCGAGCGTGACGGCCAGATCACGGGCGACAGCCGCGTCATTGCGGCTAGCCGCGGTGACCTCGGCCGCGACGAGTATCTCGGCCTCGTCGAGGCGGCGTTGCGCGAGAACCTGGGCAGCGGCGATTTCGATGATGCGGAGTGGGCGAAGCTCCGCGAGCGCATCCACTACGTGCAGAGCGATGCGTACGACCACGACAACTGGGGCGCGCTCGCCGGGCTGCTCGCGGGCGGGGAAGACCGCATCCGCGTCGCGTACCTCGCGACGGCGCCGAACCTGTTCGGCACCATCGCGCAGGGGCTGAAGAAGAACGGCCTGGTCACCGGCAACAGCCGCATCGTCCTCGAGAAGCCGCTCGGCCACGACTACGAGTCGGCCCGCGAGATCAACGACGCGGTCGGCAAGTGCTTCCCCGAGAACCAGATCTATCGCATCGATCACTACCTCGGCAAGGAAACGGTGCAGAACCTGCTTGCCCTGCGCTTCGCGAATTCGCTGTTCGAGCCGCTGTGGCGGCGCGGTGCCATCGATCACGTGCAGATCACGGTCGCCGAGGACCTCGGCGTCGGCGGCCGCGTCGAGTACTACGACGACATCGGCGCGCTGCGCGACATGGTGCAGAACCATCTCCTGCAGCTCGTGTGCCTGGTCGCGATGGAGGCGCCGTCCAGCCTGCACCACGATGCGGTGCGCGACGAGAAGATAAAGGTGCTGCGGGCGCTGCGCCCGATCACGCGGGACGCCGTGCGGACCAGCACGGTGCGCGGGCAGTACACGGCCGGCGCGATCAACGGCAAGACCGTCGCGGGTTACGCGGAAGAACTGGGCGAGAACAACAGCAGTACGGAGACCTTCGTCGCCCTGAAGCTCGAGATCGACAACTGGCGCTGGTCGAACGTGCCGTTCTACGTGCGCACCGGCAAGCGGCTCAAGGGCAAGCACTCGGAGATCGTCGTGCAGTTCCAGGAGGTGCCGCACTCGATCTTCCCCGAGCAGAAGTACAACGTCGCGCCGAACAGGCTGACCATACGCCTGCAGCCGGACGAGGGGGTGAAACTCTCGGTCATGGCCAAGGAACCCGGCCCGGGCGGATTCGACTTGCGCCCCGTGTCGCTCGACCTGAGTTTCGAGGAAACCTTCGGCGTGCGTTACCCCGATGCGTACGAACGCCTGCTCATGGAAGTGCTGCGCGGCAACCCGGCGCTGTTCATGCGCCGCGACGAGGTCGAGGCGGCGTGGCACTGGATCGACACCATCATCGAGAGCTGGGCGGAATCGAAGCAGAAAGTGGAAACCTACGTTGCGGGCTCGTGGGGTCCGGCGGCCTCGTCATTGCTGCTGGACCGAGACGGGCGCGCATGGCACCCGGATGTGTGAGGACTGCATGTGACCAACCAGATGGAGAACTTTTTCGACAGCCGCGAAGCGGCGTCGATCGCTGCTGCTGAACGTATCGCAGCCGCGCTCGCAAGGCGCCTCGACGCCCAGGGCGAGGCGTCTGTCGTCGTCAGCGGCGGCACGAGCCCGGCCGGCGTGTTCGCGGAGCTCGCGAGGACGCCGCTCGCCTGGCCCGACGTGCACGTGATCCTGAGCGACGAGCGCTGGGTGCCCCCCGATCACGCGGACAGCAACGAAAAGCTGGTGCGCGAGACGCTGCTGGCGGGCGCCGCAAAAGAGGCCACGGTACTCCCGGTCTACAAGCCCGGCGTGACGATCGAGGAACGCTGCGGCGAGCTGAACGACGAGCTGCGGCTGGCGCCGTTCCCGTTCGCGTGCGCGTTGCTCGGCATGGGAGAGGACGGGCATTTCGCGTCGCTGTTCCCCGATGCAGAGAACCTGGAAGATGGCCTCGACGTGGATTCGAGCGAGCTCAGCATCGCCGTGAACACGGCGGCGAGCCCCCATCCCAGGGTAAGCCTGACGCTGTCCGCGCTGTCGCGCAGCGACGAGATCCTGCTGCTCATGTTCGGCGACCGGAAGCGCGAGGTCTACGAGGCCGCCAAGCAGACCGCGAACGGCTATCCCGTGTTTCATTTGCTCCGCCAGAAGCGTGCGCCGGTGTACGTCTACTGGGCACCCTGACACCCGAGGCACCCCACATGAATTCAACGATCCAGCAGGTTACGGCACGCATACAGCAGCGCAGCAAGGCATCGCGCAGCGGCTATCTCGCGCGCATTCGGCATGCGGCCGACGGCGGCCCGTCGCGGGGCGCGATGTCGTGCAGCAACCTCGCGCACGCCATGGCGGCCGGCAGCAACATCGAGAAGAAGGCGCTGGCGGGCAATACCGTGCCGAACCTCGGCATCGTGTCCGCGTACAACGAGATGCTCAGCGCGCACCAGCCGTTCGCAACGTATCCCGCGGTGATCAAGGACGCGGCCGCGAAGCAGGGGGCCATCGCCCAGTTCGCCGGCGGCGTGCCCGCAATGTGCGACGGCGTCACCCAGGGGCAGGACGGCATGGACCTGTCGCTGTTCAGCCGCGACGTGATTGCGCTGTCGACGGCCGTCGCACTGTCGCACAACATGTTCGACGCGGCGATCCTGCTCGGCATCTGCGACAAGATCGTGCCGGGACTGCTGATCGGCGCATTGTCCTTCGGCCACCTGCCGGTGACTTTCGCGCCCGCCGGACCCATGGTGTCCGGGCTGTCTAACAAGGAGAAAGCGCAGATCCGCGAGGAATACGCGGCGGGCCGTATCGGCCGCGACGAACTGCTGGCGGCGGAGTCGGCCGCCTACCATGCACCCGGAACCTGCACGTTCTACGGCACGGCGAACAGCAACCAGATGCTCATGGAGTTCATGGGCCTGCAGTTGCCCGGCGGTTCGTTCGTGAACCCGGGCACCGAGCTGCGCGAGGCCCTGACGCGCGAGGCGGTGAACAACATCCTGCAGCGCACCGCCCTTGGCGACGGCCACGTCCCGCTCGGCGAGATCGTCGACGAGAAGGCAATCGTGAACGCGATCGTCGGCCTGCTCGCCACCGGCGGCTCGACCAACCACACGATCCACCTCGTGGCGATCGCGAAGGCGGCAGGCATCGTGATCGACTGGGAGGATTTCTCGGCGCTGTCGCGCGCCGTGCCGTTGCTCGCGCGTGTCTACCCGAACGGAATTGCCGACGTGAATCATTTCCACGCGGCCGGCGGCCTCGGCTTCGTCATCGGCCAGTTGCTCGATGCGGGCCTGCTGCACGAGGACGTGCAGACGATCCTCGGCCCCGGCCTCCGGAATTTCTGCCAGGAGCCGTTCCTCGACAACGGCCGCCTCGAATGGCGTGCCGCGCCCACGCAAAGCCTCGATGCGGAGATCGTGCGCCCGGCGAACGAGCCGTTCGATGCGGAAGGCGGGCTGCGCCTGGTTGCGGGCAACGTCGGCCGGGCGATCGTCAAGCTCTCGGCCGTCGCACCGGAGCACCGTTCGATCAAGGCGCCGGCGCGCGTCTTCACGTCGCAGGCGGCATTCACGCAGGCGTTCAACGACGGCGAGCTGGAGACGGACTTTGTCGCCGTGCTGCCCGGCCAGGGCCCGCGCGCCAACGGCATGCCGGAACTGCACAAGCTGACGCCGTATCTCGGCGTGCTGCAGAACCGCGGCTTCAAGGTGGCGCTCGTCACGGACGGCCGCATGTCCGGCGCATCGGGCAAGGTGCTGTCGGCCATCCAGGTAACGCCGGAGTCGTCCGCGGGCGGCGTCATCGGCAAGATCCGCGACGGCGACGTCGTCACGATCGATTCGAAAAGCGGCACGCTGGCGGTGGATGCGCCGGACATCGAATCACGGCCCGGGCTCGAAGCCGACATCGTCAACCGGCAGGTCGGCATGGGCAGGGAGCTGTTCGCGGTGTTCCGGGAGCGCAGCCTGGGCGCGGAGCAGGGCGCCGGCATCTTCACGGTGGCGGACGCATGAACGCCGCCGAGCTGCTCGCGGGCCAGCGCGTCGTGCCGGTGGTCGTG
>DATIUU010000089.1:0-7217 GCA_035466635.1 Woeseiaceae bacterium | reverse complement strand
TCGCGCCCTTCCATGCAGAAGTCGATGTCGAAGTCCGGCATCGAGACGCGTTCCGGGTTCAGGAAGCGCTCGAACAGCAGATCGTGTTCGAGCGGGTCGAGGTCGGTGATGCCGAGCACCCACGCGACCAGGGAACCGGCGCCGGAGCCCCTGCCCGGCCCCACGGGGATATCGTTGTCGCGCGCCCAGCGGATGAAATCGGCCACGATCAGGAAGTAGCCCGGGAAACCCATGCTGCGAATGACACCGAGCTCGGTCTCCAGGCGCTCCAGGTACGGCGCGCGGAACGCCGCGCGCCCGTTTGCCGGGACGCTCCGTGCCGCGCAGATCTCCTCGAGTGCCGCATCGAGCCCGCGCCGCGCCTCCGCTTCCAGGAACTGTGCCTCCGTCTGTCCGTCCGGCACCGGGAACGCCGGCAGCACGCTCTCACCGAGTTTCAGGTCGAGGTTGCAGCGCCGCGCGATCTCCAGCGCGTTCTCGAGCGCCTCCGGGATGTCGGCGAACAGCGCGCACATCTCGGCGGACGACCGCAGGTACTGCTGGTTGCTGTAGTGCCTGGGCCGGTCCGGGTCGGCGAGACTGCGGCTGTCGTGAATGCACACTCGAGCCTCGTGGGCATGGAAATCGTCCTGCTCGACGAAGCGCACGTCATTGCTGGCAACGACCGGTACGCCTGCCTCGCTCGCCAGGAGCAGGCTCGCCTGCACGCAGGATTCCTCGTCGCTGCGCCCGGTCCTGGTCAGTTCGAGGTAGTAACGGTCGCCGAAAATGTCGCGCCAGGCGCCGAGCCGCGCGCGGGCTTCGTCCAGGTGCCCGAGCAGCAATGAATGACCGACGTCGCCGTGCACGCCACCGGACAGCGCAATCAGCCCCTCGCAGCTGGCGCGGTCCAGCCATTCGTGGCGGATCATGGGCTCGCCGCGCACCCGCCCCTCCAGGTAGGCGCGCGAGATCGCACGGCACAGGTTGCGGTAGCCGCGGTCGTCCTGGCACAACACGATGAGCGTGTACGGCCGGCCCGGATCGTCCGGGTTCGCAATGCGCAGGTCCGCGCCGATGAGCGGCTTGACACCGCTCGCGATGGCGCGCCGGTAGAACTTCACGAGCCCGAACAGGTTGTTCCGGTCCGTCATGGCGACCGCCGGCATACCGTCGGCCGCGGCCTTCGCGGCCAGCGCCGGAATGCGCACGGTGCTGTCCACGAGGGAGTACTCGGTGTGGACGTGCAGGTGTACGAACGGCACCGCGGTCACGCCAGCGCCCTCACGGGCGAGAAACTGCGGCGGTGCTCGGGGCACGGGCCGAGTTCCCGCAGGCGGGCCCGATGCAGTTCGGTCCCATAGCCCTTGTGGCGCGCGAACTCGTACTCCGGAAATCGTGCGTGCATGGCGAGCATCATGCGATCGCGCTCGGTCTTGGCGATGATCGACGCCGCGCTGATGGCGTCGACCCGTGCATCACCGCCGACGATCGCCAGCCCGTCGATGCGGCCGTCGCGGAACCGCAGGTCCGGCAGCCGGTTGCCGTCGACCTCGACGCGCCGCGGCATGACCGCGAGGCGCAGGATGGCGCGCCGCATCGCGAGCATGGTTGCACCCAGTATGTTCAGTGCGTCGATCTCCGCGCGATCCGCCCACGCCACCGACCAGCAAAGCGCGTGGCGCTTGACGTCGGTTTCCAGCGCCTCGCGGCGCGCCGCGCTCAGCTTCTTGGAATCGCACAGGCCCGCGATCGCGCGCCCGGGATGCAGAATGACGGCCGCGGCGACCACCGGACCGGCCAGCGGGCCGCGGCCTGCCTCGTCGACGCCTGCGACGAGACCGGTCGGGAAATCTGCTTGCAGCTGCTGCATGGTCGGTTCGCGGGCCCGGCTATCCCTGTGTCGTGAGGCGTATCAGCGCGTCGGCGGCGCGCGCATCGGCATTCATCGCCAGTTCGGCCCGCAGTTTAGCAAATCTCTCCCGGATGGCTGCGCACCTTTCGGGGTCGTGCAACAGGTCGAGGATCCCGGCCGCGATCGCGGCCGGCTGAGCGTCGCCCTGAATGAACTCGGGAACCAGGGTCTCGCCCGCGAGCAGGTTGGGCAGGGTGAACGCCTTCACCTTGACGAGCCCGAATAACCGCACGATCAGCGCCGTGAGCGGCGCGACCCGGTAGGCGGCCACCGTGGGCTTGCCGAGCAGCGCCGATTCGAGCGCGGCCGTGCCCGATGCCAGCAGCACGAGATCAGCGGCGGACATGACCTCGATCGAACGGCCCTCGACGAGGGTGAAGCGCCCGGCCACCGCGTGCTGCCGCAGGGACGCCTCGATGAGGGGCCGCAATTTCGCGGCCGCGACCGGGGTCACGAAATGCACGCCGTCCTCGCGTGCCGCGATCGTTGCCGCGGCGGCGGCAAAAATCGGTGCCAGCCGCGTCACTTCGCTGCCGCGGCTGCCGGGCAGCACGGCGACGATGCGACGGTCCGCGGGGAGCCCGAGACGCTCGCGTACCGCCGGGACGTCGATGTCGGGCGACAGTGCATCGGCCTTGGGATGGCCCACGAACACGGCACTCACGCCATGCTCCTCGTACAGCGCGGGCTCGAACGGCAGGATGCAGAGGACGCAGTCGGCCGCTTTGCGGATCTTGCGGACGCGGCCCGCGCGCCACGCCCAGATCGACGGGCTGACGTAATGCATGGTGCGGATACCCGACGCCTTCAACGCGGCTTCGAGTCCCAGGTTGAAGTCCGGTGCATCGATGCCGACGAAGACGTCGGGGGGCGACGCCTGCCAGCGCGAGATCAGGGTCCGCCGTAATCGCAGAAGCCGCGGCAGGTGCCGCAGCGGTTCGACGACGCCCATGACCGCGAGTTCCTCGGCATCGGCCCAGCGCTCGCAGCCGGCCGCGACCATTTCGGGCCCGGCGACGCCCTCGAACACGGCATCGGGGATGCGCGCTCTTACGGCAGCGATGAGCCCCGCACCCAGCAGGTCGCCCGACGACTCGCCTGCAACCAGTCCGACACGCAGGGGCACGGGCTCGGCCCGGACTAGCGGATGATGCCGCGCTCGGAAGCGCGCAGCGACTCGAGAAACACCACCAGCTCGGGCTGCGACTCGACCAGCGCCTCGATCTCGGCAATGGCCTCGGTGAGCTTCAGCCCCTTGCGGTAGACCAGGCGATAGGCATTCTTGATGTTGCGAATCTGCTCGTCGCTGAATTCGCGGCGTTTGAGACCCTCGCTGTTGATGCCGCGCGGCACGCCCGGCTGCCCGGACACCATGGTGTAAGCCGGCACGTCGCGGTTGACGCCCGAGTACATGCCGAGAAACGCGTGCGCACCGACCTTCGAGAACTGGTGGGCGCCCGAGAAACCGCCGAAGATCACCCAGTCGCCGACGTGCACGTGGCCCGCGAGCGTCACGTTGTTGGCCATGATCGTCTTGTTGCCCACGACGCAGTCGTGCGCGATGTGCACGTAAGCCATGATCCAGTTGTCATCGCCGACGATCGTGTGTCCCAGGTCCTGCGTGGTGCCGCGGCTGATGGTGCAGAACTCGCGGATCGTGTTGCGGTCACCGATGGTGAGCCGCGTCGGCTCGCCCCGGTATTTCTTGTCCTGCGGATCGTCGCCGATCGAGGCGAACTGGTAGATGTGGTTGTCGCGGCCGATCTCGGTCGGGCCGTTGATGACGACGTGGCTGTCGACACGCGTGCCGCTGCCGATCGATACGTCGTCACCAATGATCGTGTAGGGACCGATCCGGACGTCTGCGGCGATGCTGGCTTTGTCGGAGACGATCGCCGTGGGGTGGATGCTGTCGCTCATCGTTGCCTATTTGCCCGTCTTTTCCAGCTTGCTGACGCGCTCGATCAGTTGCTCGAGGCGCCGGAAGCGCGCGACCTGGCGGTTCCATTCCCTGGCCGGCTCTGCCGTGAAGGTGCCGGCATAGACGCCCGGTTGCGTGATGTCCTTGGATATTACGGCCCTGCCGCTGACGACGACGTCGTCGCAAACGGTGACGTGGCCCACGACGCCTGTCTGGCCGGCCAGCAGGCAGCGCTTGCCGATCGTCGCGCTGCCGGAGAGACCGCTCATGGCGGCCATCGCCGTGTGCGCGCCGATGCGCGCGTTGTGCGCGATGTGGCAAAGGTTATCGATGCGCACGCCGTCCTCGATCACCGTGTCCTCGATAGCGCCGCAATCGACCGTGGTGTTGGACCCGATCTCCACGTCGTCACCGATGCGCACGCCGCCGAGCTGCGGCACCTTAACCCAGCCCGCGGGCGTCATCGCGTTGCCGAAACCGTCGGCGCCGATGACCACACCGGGGTGCAGGATGCCGCGCAGGCCCATTTTCACCTTGCGCACCAGCGTCACATTGGCGATCAGGCGGCAGTCGTCGCCCACGCTGCAGTCCGGCCCGATGACGGTGCCGGGACCGATGTACGCGTTGCCGCCGATCGTCGTCCGGTCGCCGATGCTGACATTCGCCGCAACGTGCGCCGTCGGCGAGATCGCCGCGCTCTCCGCGATGACCGCCGAAGCGTGCACGCCCGGTGCATAACGCGGAGCCGGGTGAATCACCGCCGCCATGCGTGCGTAATCGGCGTAGGGGTTGGCGCTCACGAGCGACGCCGCCGGCGAGCCCTCCACGTCTTCCGTGCGCAGGACGACCGCGGCCGCCTGCGTTACGGCGAGTTGGCTGCGAAACTTCGGATTGGAAAGGAAGCTCAGCGAACCCGGGCCTGCGTTTTGCAGGCCCGCGACGTTGTCGATGGTGATGTCGGGATCACCGACGAGTTCGCAGTCGAATTGGGCCGCGAGTTCTCCGAGCTTGATCGGCATCAGCCTGGCAAGCGCTTGCGCTGCGGCGCAACGCCTCAGCGCGAACCCTGGCCCTGGAAATTCGCTTCGACCGCGCGCAGAACTTCTTCCGTGATATTCACGGCCGTGCTCGCGAACAGGACACCGTCGCCAACGATGAGGTCGTAACCCTGCGCCTGCGCATAATCCTGCACTTCCTTCAGCAACGATCGCTGCAGGTTGCCGAGTTCCTCGTTCTGCCGCAGTTCGAGATCCTCGCGGAATTCCTGCTGCAGCCGCGCAACGTCGCGTTGCAGGTCGCGCAGGTTCTTCTCGGCGTTACGCCGCTCGGTTTCGCCCATCACGGCGACGTCCTTCTGGATCTTCGCCGTCAAGTCCTCGAGTTCTTTCTGCCTGGCGACGAATTCCCGCTGGCGGGGCGCAAACTCTTCCTGGAGCGAATCCATGACCGCCTTCGTCTGCGGTGCACGATCCAACAGGACGGGTACGTTGACCACGCCGATCTTTACTTCCTGCGCCGCAGCCGGAAATGTAATTACTGCAGCGAGAACAACGCCCGCAGCTGCCCTGAACAGGTTTCGCTTGATAAGACTCATAGAGTGTCCATTCCTTAAAATGCTTGACCGATGGAGAACTGGAATCTCTCCACCTCGTCTCCGAAAAACCGGTCGTTGCCGGCGTAGTTATTGAGCGGGTAAGCGTAGCTGAACCTGAACAAGCCCATCGGCGCAAGCCACTCCACGCCAATGCCGACCGAAGAGCGCAACTCGTCGAATTCCGGCTTGTACTCGATCGGGCTGCCGAGCTTGTCGGTAAATTCCACCTCGCCTGTATTGAAGACGTTACCGACGTCGTAAAACAACGCCGCACGTGCCTGGCTGGCCCACTTTTCCGGCAGCGGAATTATAAGCTCTAACTGACTGGCAACCAACACGTTGCCGCCGTAGGGGTTGCCAAAACTGTCGCGCGGCCCGAGCCATGACTCCCGGTAGCCGCGCACCGAACCGGGTCCGCCGCCGAAGAACTGCTTGTAAGGCGGCAGCGCCGTGGTATCGCCGCGCGCCTCGCCCATCCCGGATTCGAAATTGTAGCGCAACGCGAAGCGGCGCCAGAGCGGCCAGTAAAGCGTCGCGTTGTAGCGCACGGTGTAGTACTCGACCTCGCTGCCGGGAACCGTGCCCGACACGAACAACTGGTGCCGCATGCCGCGCGTGGCGAACAGCGCCCGGTTGCGGCTGTCGTAGGTCCAGCCGGCGAGGAGTTCGTAAGCGTCGAACTCGGTGCCGAAGAACACGATGCCGCCGCCGACGTCCTGGATGAAGGGGTTACCGTTGTTCGCCACCCAGTCCTGCGACTGCCGGGTGCTGGACGTGGACGACAGCAGCTCCGAGCGCTGGTACGCGAGGCCGAAAGACAGTGACTGGAATTCGCTGATCGGGTAACCGTAGTCGATCGATGCCCCTGCCGTCGTGGTCGAGAAGTCCGACGCAGCCGAAGTGAACTGCGTAATGTCGCGGTAGTTGAGACTGATCGTGCGGCGCACGCCGTCCATCGTCCTGTACGGATCGGTATGCGACAGGTTGTAGAACTTGGAGAAACGCCCCGTCGACAACTCGAGCGCAACGCGGTTGCCGGTACCCAGGAAATTGGTGTGCACGATGCTGCCGTTCAGGAGCAGCTTCTGCGACTCCGAATAGCCGATGCCGCCGGAAAACTGCCCGGGCATGCGGTACTCCATGTTGAAGTCGACGTCGACGAGGTCGGGGCTGCCGGGTACGGGAATCGTCTCGGTCTCCACGGTCGGTTCGATGTACGGCAGGCGCTGCAGGCGGAACTTCGAGCGGTCGATGAGCACGTTCGAGAGATACGCGCCTTCCATCTGCCGGAGTTCGCGGCGCAGTACCTCGTCGTCAACCTGGTCGATGCCGTTGAAGTTGATACGCCGGACGTAGACACGGCTCTTCGGGTCGACGTAAAAAGTAATCTCGGCCGTCTTGTTCTCGTGGTCGAGCTCGGGAACGGGCTCGATCTCCGCGTTCGCGTACCCCTGCTCACCCAGCCGCAAGGACATGAATTCGGCGGACTGCGTCAGCAAGCCGAGGTTGAAGGTCGAGCCGGGCTGCGCGAGCACCATCGCGCGCAGGTAGGCTTCGGGGACGACCATGTCGCCGACGAGCTTGATGTCCGAAATCGTGTACTTGTTGCCTTCGTTGATCGTGATCGTGACGAAAATGTCTTTCTTGTTCGGCGAGATGGCAACCTGCGTGGACTCGATCTTGAAATTCGCAAAGCCCCGGTCCATGTAGAACGAGCGCAGCGTTTCGAGGTCGCCCTCCAGGCCCTGCTTCTCGTAACGGTCGTCCTGGCGCAGCCACGACAGCCAGTTGGCCGTATCGAGATTGAA
>DATIUU010000088.1:0-13877 GCA_035466635.1 Woeseiaceae bacterium | reverse complement strand
GTATTGCCCAGCCTGTCGATGGTGATGCGGTCGATCGAGCCGGCGCCGATGGTCAGCGTGCTCGCGCGGTTATGCAGTATGTATCCCGTGTCGCCGGATGACTGGGTGATCATCAGGCCCGCCACGCTGCTGTTCTGCTCGTGGATCTGGATGCTGCCGTTCACCTCCAGCCGCTGCTTGGGCTCGGTCGTGCCGATGCCCACGAAGTTGCCGTCGTCCCAGATTTGAGACGTCCCGGCGACGGTCGGTTGCTTGAATTTCAGCAGGAAGTTTGCGTCGCCCTTCATCTCGACGCCGGCGGCAAGCTGTGCGGCTGCGCCCGACCCGGGTGGCCCGGGCGGTCCCGGCGGCCCGGGCGGTCCCGGGATACCCGGCGCGGACTGCGGGGTCGCGGCCGCAGCGGCAGACTGCTCGGGAGGCGGTTCCGGCGCATCGGCGCCGACCGGGCCGGACTCCGGCCCGGAGGGTTCGGCCGCAACCACCTCCGGTGCGGCAGACCCCGTCGCGGAGGGTTGTTCGGCAGCGACCGCGTTGGCGTCCGCTTCGGGCCCGGGCGGCTCGACAGCGACCGCCTCGGCGTCCACCTCCGGTGCGGCAGACTCCTCTGCCGCGGTGACGGCCGCTGCCTCGTGCGTCTCCGCTATGGCGCCGTCAGTGCCGGCGACAATCAGCGCCCAGTCGGAACTCACGAATCCCGTCGAGCCGTCGTCGAGTTCCACCGCGTACCAGCCCGGCAGGGTCTCGACATGAGGCCTCGGCTGGGTCTTGTCGAGACGGCCGACGACCCCGGCGCTCGCATCCGGCGCCTCGCGAATCTTGACGTAGGTACTCACCTCGTCCACCGGAGCGACGAGTTCGGCACCGGCCATCAGCGGTACCAGCGCGACCAGCGCGATCGACAACGTTTGCACGAATGAATGTTTCACGACCGTCCCCCGTTGAGCGGCTCAGTCGCCATTTGTGCCACAGGCGGCAACGATTGAATGTGACGCAGGTCCGCAGGACCCGCTAAGTCCCTGATTGCTGGTCAAATCATTTTCGAACCGCGGCCGGAATCGGCTTATTCGCCGACGGCCTGGAACTGGTACATCGCCTCGACGATGGGCGACAGCGGTTCACCGTAGCGGCCGAACCAGTTCTGGTAGATGCGGCGGATACGCGCGGTACGGTACAGCGACGCCAGGGCGCGGTCGGCGGCAAGCCGGAACCCGGTGTCGCCGCGCACGATCATGAACGCATAGGGTTCGAACGACAACGCGCTGCCCGTCATGGTGTACTCGTTGACGGCATTCGCGTTGCGGAATACCTGCCCGATGAGCATGGCGCGATCGGATGCGTAGCCGTCGACCTTGCCCTTGTTCAACAGTTCCATGCCCTCGTCATGGCTCTTTATCGGCACGACCTTGATGCGAAAATCGTTGACCTCGGCCACGCGCCGGACGATATCCTCGGTGGTGGTGCCCGCGATGACGGCGATGCGTTTCTTGTCGAGTTCATCGACAACCGAGATCGCCTTGTCCTTGCGCGAGAGAACGGCGCTGCCGGTAATGAACGTCATCAGCGTGAAGTCCACTTTCTCACGCCGCGACAGCGTCACGGTCGTCGCACCGCATTCGATGTCGACGTCCCCGCTGGTCACGGCTTCGATGCGCTCCTCCATCGAGACCAGCGGCTTGAACTCGATATCGATCTTCTCGAGGCCGAGGTCGAAGCGGATTGCCGATGCGATATGGCGACACAGGTCGATGGAATAGCCCGCGACGTTGCCGTCTTCGTCCTCGAACGACAGCGGCGGCGCATCCGGCACGTAACCGATGCGGATGGTGCCGGTGTCTGCGATGCGCGCCAGTGTCGGCGACTCGGCGAGGGCGCTGCCCGACAGCGCGAGCACGGCGAGAATGACGGTCGAGTGACGAAGCATCGGCAAATTCCTTGTCGGCTGAAGGCCGCGCGAGTCTCGCAATTCGACCGGACGATGTCCAGATTCGCCCTGCCGGTCGCCCAAAAAGAAAGCGGCCCGACGGGCCGCTTTGCGGATAAGAGGACGCAAGAGTAGATCTGCTTTGTCGCGTACCCGGCTCGTCACCCAGGCCGCCAGCCTTTCGGCCCGCCTTCCGGATTCAGACCCGACTACGTTCTTGATATCGGGCTACCCGGCGTAACGCTCCGGCTTCATTTCCGAGTTCCGCCATCGCGTTCCTTGTCGCTCCACAGCCGAGCTCTCACTCAACGGTTTCGCGTCAGGTTCCGCCTTTTTGCGTCCACCGCCCCCGACACTGGACGAGGCTCGGACCTCTTCAAGCAGGGCGGTCGTCAGCAAGCGAACTTGCTGGCTCGAGGCTTTCGCCTCACGATCGACTGTAAGACGTTCACGGCGCATCGCAACCCTTTCTCTTGAAACCGTGCGTCCGGTTTTTTCCTGCCGTTTTTCGCATCCGTCGTTACGGGATCAAGTTAATGTAATTTCGCAAGTGTGTTGCGGCCGTTCTCCTGCTAACCTGCGCAAATAGGCGGGATATCGTGACACGAGGCCTCAGCCAGCGATGAGCCTGATCGAATGGAATGACGAGTTCAATCTCGGCATCGAGGAGATCGACAGCGAGCACCGCGCCCTCGTCGCGCTCATCAACGCCCTGCACGACGCGATGTCCGCGGGTGCCGGGCGCGCCGACATCGTCGAAGGCATGTCCCAGATCCACGCGCTGGTCGCAGCGCATTTCGCGCGCGAGGAAGCATTCATGCGCGAGGCGCGCTACATGGCGTATGCCGAGCACAAGGAAGACCACGAGGTGTTGCTCGACGCCCTGTGCGACATGATCGACCGGGTCGGCAGCGACGGCGAATACGACGAAACGGGCCTGTCGGCCGATCTGCAGTACTGGTTCGCCGAGCACTTCAGCACCCACGATGCCCGTCTCCACCGCCACTCGCCCAGCGAAGAGCGCCCGCCCGGATAGGGCGCGATCGCGGGCCCCGCGCAGGGCCTACCGCCGTTTCCCGAGGGCCGCTGCAAACACGTAGAACAGCGTGTCGCCGCCTGCGGTAACTGCACGATTCAACACGATGGCCACGAGCAGGTCCGACTCCGCCACGACGGCTTGCAGCAGCGCGAACATCACGACCTCGCGGATGCCGATGCCGGCGGGAGCACCGGGCGTTATCGCACCGGCCAGCCAGGCGATGACGTAAGCGCTGCAAATACCGGGCAGCGCATGCAACAGGTTCGTCTCCGGAATCAGCAGTTGCAGCGTGGCGTAAAAAAGCAGCCCGGAGAGCACGAGAAAGGCGACATACCAGAGTACGGCGCGCATGACAAAAGCCGAAAAGTAACGTTGCGCGCCCAGGCTGACGATCGCTACGGCGGCGACGAAGAGCGCGCCGCCGAGCGTGTAACTGAAGCCCTGGACCAGCAGCGGGCCCAGCCACAGGCCGAATACGGCTGCCGAACTCATTATCGCGGCGAACTCCCATACCGCCGACTTCAAGAGCGGCATCGCCTCGTGTCCGTCCGACATGCCGATGGTCTGCCGGCTCGCGAGGTGGAAGAAATTGCCGGGGATGTACTTGGCGAGTTGCGTCACACCGAATACGTGCACTGCCCAGCGCACGCCGCTCGGCGCGCCGCAGTGCTCGAGAAGATCGCGCCACGCCACTGCAAGCGCGACGTTCGAAGCGCCGTAGACGAGCGCGAGAACCATGAGCAGCGCTGCCTGCAGGAGGCTCGGGCGGAATTCCCCGAGATCACCGGCGTAAGCACCGAGTTGCACGACCACGAACCCGATACCGAGCAGGCTCAATGCCAGCCCGATCCAGCGCAAGTATTTCATGATCGCACTGCTAGGCTAAATCACCGCTTGCCGGAACAGGCGGCGAGCGACGTTCAGCGAACCGTGTCAGTACTGTGACGTGCGCCGGTTGCGTCGTGAGCTGAGCGAGATCGGTGTCGACTTGTAAAGCGGCCGCCGTGCCGGCCGGCCGACGAAGAAGCCCTGCGCCAGGTCCACGCCGAGCTCACCGAGCAGTTCCAGCGATTCGGCATCCTGCACGTACTCGGCAACCGTCTGCATGTTGGCCTCGCGGCCGACTTCGGCGATCAGCTTGATCATCTTCTGGTCGACCGGGTTGTTCAGGATGTCGTGAACGAACGAACCGTCGATCTTGATGAAGTCGAAGTGCAGCTTCTGCAGGTAGCTGAAGGAGCTGTAGCCGGTGCCGAAGTCGTCCAGCGCCAGCTTGCATCCCATCTCGCGCAGCGCGTCGATCTGCAGTTCCACGTGCCGCGGGCGCCGCACGGCGAGGCTCTCGGTTATCTCGAAGATGATTCGTTTTGGCGGCACGCCGTACTCCTCGAATACGGTTGCCACGAAATTCGCGAGGTTGTCGCTTTCGAAAGCGTTCGCCGAAAGGTTGATCGACAGCCTCAGCTGCGGCGTGTCCTCGACGTAGTCCGCGAACGCCTCGGCCGAGTGCCTGATCGTCCACAAGTCGATCTCCGACATCAGGCCGAAACGCACCGCCGAAGGCAGGAAGGCATCCGGGCTCAGCAACTTGCCGTCGTCGCCGCGCAGCCGCAACAGCACTTCGTGGTGCGTCGTGGCGCCGGTGTCGATCCGGTTGATGGGCTGGAAGCGCAGTTCGAAGCTGTCGGCATCGACCGCATTACGCAGCCGGTTCATCCAGCCCACGTCCGACGATGCGCGCTCGACGATGTGGGAGGCCTTCTCGAAGAATTGCATGCGGTTGCGTCCCGCGGACTTGGCTTCGCGACAGGCGATGTCCGCCTCGGCGATGATCTCGTCCGGGTTCGCTTTCGCCCGATTGATCATCGACACACCGATACTGCAGTGGATGTGGAACACGCGCTCGTCCTCGACGTGCGCAAGCCGACGCATGTTGGCGAGGATGCGCTCGGCCATCTCCCGTGCGGACGCCTCGTCCGTGCCGCAATGCAGGACGACGAATTCGTCGCCGCCGAAGCGCGCGACGATGTCCTTCTGCCGCACGCTGCGTAGCAGTTCATCGGCGACCTTGCGGATCAGCCGGTCCCCTGCATGATGGCCGCAGGTGTCGTTGACGTATTTGAACTGGTCGAGGTCGATGAAAAACAGTGCGCTGCTGTGTTCGTGCACCGCGATGTTCGCCAGTTCGACGTTGAGTTCTTCCATGAAACGGCGCCGGTTGTAGAGCCCCGTCAGGTTGTCGTGGTTGGCCAGTTCCATGAGCATCGCGTCGCGCTGGCTCAGGGCCGTTGCCGTCGTCTCCAGCGCCTCGACGATGTCCGAGATCTCGCGGTGCTCCGCGGGCTCGAACTTGACGTTGAGATTGCCGCGCGCGAGTTCCTGGATGGGATCCTGCAGGTCCGAGATCGACGCCAGTGCGCGCCGCAGTGCCCGCCTGCCGTACAGCGCAAACGCGGTCAGGAGCGCGAGCAGGATGAGGATCGCCACCTTGATGTTGCCGAGCAGGCGATCGTGGAAAATGATGAAATCGAGGTGCATGCCGACGAAACCGATCAGTTCGGTCTTGCTGTTCGTCAGCGCGAGGGCCGGGTCGAAGGCGAACAGGCCATCGTCGGGGAGCGACTCCGTCCAGACCGGCGCCAGTATCTCGAACTCGCGGGGGTTCGTTATGCTGCTCTGCAGCAGGTACGGCTGGTCGCTGCCGACCAGTTCCGTGGCATCCTCCAGCGTCGACCTGGCCAGCCGCGACGGCGGCTCCATCGTGTTGTCCCCGTCGATGGAGAACAACGGCGTGCCGTCTGGCCGGAAGTACGCGACGCGCCCGATCTCCGGGTATTTCCTGACGAAGCTCTCGATCCTGAGCAGCGCCTCGCTGTCGTCACTCATGTAGAGCGGCGATCCGAGTTCGTTGAGTTCCTCGGTCCACTGCATAGCCCAGCGGCTGTAGTTGTCCTGCAGCACCCACTGCCCGCCCCAGTAGAGTGCCGCGATCGCGAACGCACCGACGATGGCGGCGCTCAGTATCTGTATCCACAGGATCTCGTGAACCAGCACCCGCTTGCTGCTCGGCGCGCGCAACCGCTGCAGCAGTCGCGCAACGGGCGCGGTGATTGTCGCCATCGACTGCTTCATCGCCGGGCACCATCGCCGCCTTCATCCGCGGCGACCGCTGCGACTTCCGGCTTCATCGCGGCCGTGTTCGTCGCAACCCGGACTTCGGAGAGCGGCGTCAACGGCGGCAAAGCGTCGATTTCTCCGGCACGAATCCGCTCGAGGACTTTCACGATGGTCGCCGCGATGTCAGATGCGACCGTCGAAACACTGATTGCCGCACCCATCTGCAACATGCCGTCGTGCGAAACGGCCACCGGCACGCGGCGGCGATTCGCCTGTTGCAGGATCTCCGTCAGCACGCGCGGGCTGAGAATCCTGTTGTCGGGGAACAGCCAGAAGCCGTCGATCTCGTGGATCATGCGTTTGAAGTGATACAGCGTCTCCTGGTCGGACGCGGCCTCCCGGACCTGCAGTTCGACGCCGTGTTTCTGGGCCGCGATCTCCGCCTCCGTCAGCAGCGCATCGTGGCCTGCACCGATGATCACACCGACTCGTGACAGCGAGGGATCGAGCGTCTTCCAGGCGTCCAGGTGCGCATCGAGCGGCGCGAGCGCCGAGACGCCGCGACTGTTTTCGGTAACCAGGCCGTAGTCCTGGTAGTTGAATACCTGGCTGAAGATGACCGGCACCTGCGCCAGTGCCACGGACGAACGCGCTGCCCGCAAGCCGATCGCAACCACCGCGTCGGTCCTGGAATCATTGATGTGGCCGAACGCGACCACCGGCGGCTGGCTGCGGTCGTCGAGGTCATAAATCGCAACGTTGCCGAGCCGCTTGCCCAGTTCGTCCGCGACCTCCTCGTACGCCGCCTCCCGACTGCTGAGCACGACGGCAACCTGTTTCGGCGCGGGCCGCGGTTTCACGGGCGCGGGTTGCGGTTCCGGCTCGGGCTCGGGCTCCGGCTCCGGGACGGCGACCACGGGCTCCGGCACCTCGACGACTTCAGGGGGCGGCTCGACCGCCTCCGGATCCGCCTCCAGCAGCGTGCAGCCGTGCAGCAGCAGGATTCCCGCTACCGTGGCGAGGCGCATCGCACCCATGATGTCCCTGCCGATCCCTTGCATCGGGCCCCTCTCAGCGTCCTGATCGCCCGGCGACGCCTGCGCCCCGGGATTCGTTCATCCGATGGCTTTTACCGGATTCGTCAAGCCAGTTCTGTGCGCAGCGTCTTGAGTTTGTGAATTGCGGCCGCCGTTGCCCGCTCACCGGGCTTATGTCACATTGCGGAGGGTCGCCGCAGCAACCGCGCAGGGGAAACACCATGACCGACGAGCTCTTTCGCACGGACTCCTACCTGAGGGAATGCGACGCCGTGGTGGTCGGCGTGGAGGGGCAGTGCGTCGCTCTCGACCGCACTGTCTTCTACCCGCTGGGGGGCGGCCAGCCGGGCGACACGGGATCGATGACCTGGACGTCCGCGAATGCCAGGATCGTGGACACCCGCTACGGCGGCAACGGCGAGGTCCTGCATTGCCTGGAGGACGGCAGTCCGCTGCCGCCGCGCGGCGAGACCGTGCACGTGGCGCTCGACTGGGACCGCCGCTATCGCCACATGCGCATGCACACGGCGATGCACCTGCTGGGCGCGGTGCTCAGGTACGGCGTGACGGGGGGCAATATCTCGACGGACAAGAGCCGCCTCGATTTCGACATGGAAGACGCGGTCGACAAGGAGGCTGTCACCGCGGCGCTGCAGACGCTCGTCGCCGGGAATCACCCCATCAGCTGCCGCTGGATCAGCGACGCCGAGCTGGATGCCAACCCGGAACTGGTACGCACGATGTCGGTGCAGCCGCCCCGCGGCAAGGGCGAGGTCCGGCTACTCGAGATCGAGGGCATCGACCTGCAGCCCTGCGGCGGGACCCACCTGAAATCGACCGGCGAGGTCGGCAGGGTGCGTATCGGCAAGGTCGAGAAGAAAGGCCGGCAAAACCGGCGCGTCAATATTCACCTCGACGACTGACGCGCGATTAGCGCGCCGCGCCGTCCAGGATCCATTGCCGTATGGCGTCGATCTCCGCCTGGCTCAACGGCGCTCGACCGAGCGGCATCCGCTGGCCCGCTGTCTGGGTGCCCTCGATCTTGTCGACCAGGTAGCTATCGTCGGGCAGCGTCGGTGCAACCAGCAACGTGCCCTGCGAGCTCGGCACGTTCACCAGCGCCGCATGGCTGGTATCCGCGTCGCTGAGATCCAGTCCGCCCGCGGGGCTGCCACCCGCATGGCAGTTGGACGTGGCACAGGTCGGCGTGAACACGGCCGCCTGGATCTCGTCGAGCGTGGGCTGGAGCATGACCGGCGTCGTAATCGTGAACAGCACGGTGAAATCGCCGCCGGCAACGCCGTTGCCGGACGGCAGGTTGCCGAAGAACTCGCCGTCGAGCGCGTTGCCGTCGAGATCGAGGATCGCGTTCGTCGTGCCGCCCAGCAGCTGGATCCGGTAGGTGTCGTCCGCGAGCGCGACGCCCGCCAGGTCGAACACCGCGCTTTGCGGGTTCGCGGCGGGCACGCTGATCGCGGCCGCGGCTATCGGCGCCTCGTTGCCGTCGGCAAACGTCCCGTCGCCGCCGCTCGCGGTCAGCAAGAATGTCGTCGCGTCGACGGTTACCTGGTTCAGTTCCCGGCTGAAGCCGGCCACGATGTTCGCGGGCGGCGCGTCGAGTGCCGCGTTCGGCATCGGTGACAGCGAGGTCACGGTGATCGGGTCGAGGACGACCACGCGGTCGTCCGTCGCGCCATCGGTGATCCACTGCCGGATCACGTCGATCTCCGCCTGCGGCAGCGGCGCCCCGGGCGCCATCTGCTGCCCGGACGACGCGGTGCCCTCGAGTTTCTGCACGAGATAGCTGTTATCCGGATTGCCCGCCTCGACCCGCTGCAATGCCGGGTCCTGGCTGCTCTGGATGCCGACGAGCATTGCGTAGCTGCTGGCCTCCTCGAGGTTCAGGCCCGCGGCCGGGTTGCCGCCCGCGTGGCAACCCGAGGTCGCGCAATCGGGCGTGAACACGTTGGCCTGGATCTCCGAGAAGTTCGGGCCGAACCCGGCGGCCGGCGGTGGCGGTGGCGGTGGCGGCGATGCCGGGGGCGGCGGCGTGCTGCCCTCCGGAATGCGCGCGACCGCGTCGTCGAAAGTCTCGACGTCGCAGCCCGCCAGCGCGCCCGCGGCAGCGATAACGGCTGCTGCCAGGCGCGCCGTTGTGCAAATCCTAGCCTTCATTCGCCCGTATCCCGTCAAACCCGTTACTCCTGAGATCGCCAACCGATGGTATCGTTTTGAACCGGTCAAAGCGCGATCGCCGTCACACTCCTGCTGTCGCCAGATGCAGACGCTGCGGCCGTCGGGGACGCTGCGCGGCGAATCGTGGTATTCAATACAGCCTGGGAGAAACGGCTTGAAAGACAAACTGCAGATTACGGCTTACGAGGCTATCGAGCAGCCCGTCGCCCTGCGCACGGCGCAGCGAGCGCGCAACTGGATCGAGGACCTGCCGGAGCGATTCGCCTATCGCTGCCTGCCCCTCGCCATTGCCAACCAGGTGGGATGGGAACTCCTCTGCCCGGTCTCGTTTACCGCGAACTGGAACGGCAGGGACGGCCTGGACGCGATCAGGATCCGCTTCCACGGGGCGGCCTCGCCGCTGATCGGCTCTCACTTCGGGCACGGCGTGCTGACGTTCACGCCCGGTTACCTGTTTCGCACGACCCGGTCGCACAATCTGTGGGTGAAGGGGCCGGCGAACCGGCCGAAAGACGGCATCGCACCGCTGGAGGGCCTGATCGAGACCGACTGGGCCCCCTACTCCTTCACGATGAACTGGCAATTCACGCGTAAACGCCACAAGGTGACCTTCGAGGAAGGCGAGCCGTTTTGCACGATTCTTCCTTACCCGCGCCACTATGCGCGCAAGTTCGATGCCACGGTGCGCAATCTCAACGAGAATCCGAAACTCTACCAGCAGTACGTCAACTGGCGCGACGAACGGCTGCGCTTCAACGAGGAACTCAAGGTGAGCGGCTCGGACGCGGCGAAGAAAGGCTGGCAGCGCTCCTACATGAAAGGCGAGGACACGGCGGGCAACACGTTCGCGGGTCACGAGACCAAGATCGCGATGAAAGACTTTCGGCGTGGCTGAAGCCGGGAAACAGACCATCGGCGACCTGCTGTCGGCGAGCGATGACGGCAGCTACGCTTATCGTCAATCCGAGCTGGCCATGCTGGAAACCTGCCTCGCGGATTCCGACACCGCGGTCGCGGACGTGCTGCTCGCGCTCGACCAGAACGGCATCGGCGAGGCGGAAAAGGCGGAGGTCGCGGCAATCCTCGAATCGCTGCGTCCCGCGGTGATGGGTACAGGTGGCTGAGAGCCGCGGCAATCCGGAGCAAAAGGCCCACTCGCGTGGGCCTTTTTCGTTCCCGGCTCAGTCCCGGCGCCAGACCTCGACCGGTTCGACGTCGCCGGCTTCGATGATGATCTCGCCGACCTTGCACGGCGCTTCGACGCCGTCCTCGCCGCACTCGGGGAGGCTTGCCAGCCGTTCCTGGTGCGACGCGAGCGCCATGCCGGGGCTGGTGTCCCTGGTCTCTGGCGCTTTCCAGTTCGCCTTGTCCCGGTTTGCGTCTTCGATCGCACCGAGGCTCGCGAACACCGGCTGCTGGCGCGCGCTGGGCGCGCAGCTGGCTTCGGCCGGGTCGATGATCACCGACTCGGATTCCTGCTTGAGGGATACGAGCTGTTGCAACGCATACTCGCAGTCCGCCTGCGTGAGAAATTGCAGTTCGAAAGATTGCTCCTGGCAAACCGTCTTGCCGGCCGGCGCGACGCACTCGCTCAGTGTCAGCACGAAGACCTGTATCCATGCAGTGTCCATGGCTTCCTCCGCTCGTTGCTTATTGTCGTTTTGACGCCGAGAGTAGCAGAAAATTTCCATTGCCATACGCTGCGCCGTGAATACGGCTGGCCCGAAATGCATACGGCCGGGCATCAAGGCGCGGGTCCTCAAGCGGCTGACGACAGGGTTGCGCAACCGCTGTGGTAGGTGAAACTCCCTAGTGCCTGTCCCGGCCCGGGAGACCATACTGGTTGCTCACACCCGCAGTGTGGCGCGACATGTTCAGGGTCTACGAAGACAGGCGCACCGCCGGCCGGGCTCTCGTCCCGGAGTTGCAGCGGTGTGACCTGCCCCGGCCGATAATCCTCGGTCTGCCGCGCGGCGGGGTGCCGCTGGCCTACGAAATCGCCGTCGCGCTGCGCGCGCCGCTGGATACGATCGTGGTCCGCAAGCTCGGCGTGCCGTCACAGCCCGAACTCGCTTTCGGCGCGATTGCGTCGGGTGGCGTACGCGTGATCAACGATGACGTGGTCCGATCGGTGTTCGGCCTGGACGACGACATGATCGAGCACGTCGCCGGCCGCGAGATGAAGGAACTAGAGCGGCGCGAACAGGCCTACCGGCTGGATCGCCCTTACCCGGAACTCGAAGGCATGGACGTCGTGCTGGTGGATGACGGCCTGGCGACCGGGGCAACAATGTGCGCCGCCGCCGAGGCCGTAAAAACCAGGTCCCCCGCGTCGGTGATCGTCGCGGTACCCGTCGGATCGTCGTCGGCCGTGGCCAGGGTGGCCGCTATCGTCGATCGCGTCATCTGCCTCGAAGCACCGCCGTCCTTCTACGCGGTCGGCCAGTTCTACGCGGATTTCGGGCAAACCTCGGACGACGAGGTGCGCGAGCTGCTGCAGGCAGCCTGGGCGCTGCTCGACACGCCGGCATCCGGCAACGAGGGCCGCGCGCGTGGCTAGCGACGTGAAGCGCGGCGTGCCATTGCGGGGCTTCCACCTGTTCACGCTGTTCGGATTCGAGGTCAAGCTGGACCTGAGCTGGCTGCTGCTCGCGCTGCTCATCAGCTGGTCGCTCGGCGCGGGTTGGTTCCCCGCGCGGTACCCGGAGCTATCCACCCACGCCTACGCGTGGATGGGCGTCGCCACGGCGGTCGGCGTGTTTTTCTCCATCGTGTTCCACGAGTTCTCCCACTCGCTGGTGGCGCGTTACTACGGCATGCCGATACGCGGCATCACGCTGTTCATCTTCGGCGGCGTCGCCGAGATGGAGGACGAGCCGCCCAACCCGAAATCCGAGTTCCTGATGGCCATCGCCGGCCCGATCTCGAGTTTCGTCCTCGCCGCCCTGCTGTGGCTGGCTGCCGCGGCCGCACAGGGGAGTGCCGTGCCGGAACCGGTCAGCGGCGTCCTGTCCACGCTCGCGGTCATCAACTTCACGGTCGCCGTCTTCAACCTGGCGCCGGCATTCCCGCTCGACGGCGGCCGGGTTCTGAGGGCGGCGCTGTGGCACTGGCGGCGCAGCCTGCACGAGGCGACGTTCATTTCCAGCCGCATCGGCCGGGGATTCGGCACGGCGCTCATGATCCTCGGGGTCATCGGCTTCGTGGGCGGCAACCTGATCGGCGGCATGTGGTGGTTCCTCATCGGCATCTTCGTCCGCGGCGCCGCCGGCAGTGCCTACCAGCAGCTCGTCCTGAAGGACATGGTCGAGGGGCAGCCGGTGCGCCGTTTCATGCGCAGCGACCCGGTCACCGTGGCACCGACGTTGAGTATCGCGGCGTGGGTGGAAGACTACGTCTACCGCTACCATTACAAGATGTACCCGGTCCTGGACGGCGCGCAGCTGCTCGGCTGTGTGAGCGTCGACAGCCTCGAGGGCATCGACCGCGACGCCTGGTCGTCGACGACCGTCGCCGACGTGCTGGAAAAGCGCTCGGAATCCAACACCGTCGATGCCGGCCTCGACACGATGGCGTTGCTCAGGAACATCCTGCAGCCCGCCGGGCGATCGCGCTTCATGGTCGTGGAGGACGACCGGCTCGTGGGCATCATTGCTCTCAAGGACCTGCTGGAACTCATATCGCTGAAACTGCAGATCGAGGCGCCGGGGCGCGGCACCCGGTAATGTCATGCAGGACCGCAGCTGGGAACATTTCGAGCACGACGCGGACATCGGCCTGCGCGCCTCGGCCGCGTCGCGAGAGGGCCTGTACGAGGCGATGGCGGAAGCGCTGACGGCCCTGGTCACCGACCCGGGCCGGGTACGCGCGGAGGAATCGGTGGCGATCCACTGCGAGGCGCCCGACGACGCGCTGTTGCTCACCGACTGGCTGAATGCCCTGATCTACGAAATGGCCACGCGCGGCATGCTGTTCGGCGACTGGCGGGTGACCTGCCACGGCCGGGTACTGGACGCCGTCGTCAAGGGTGAACGCGTGGACCGTGTCCGCCACGAGCCGGTGGTCGAGGTCAAGGGCGCGACCTACACGGCGCTGTCCGTGAACCGGGACAGCGCGGGTACGTGGCACGGGCAGTGCATCGTGGACGTATGAACCATGAACCTGGACCGACTCGAACGGGTTAGCGAAATCAGCTGGCGTATACCGGCGAAGGCGCCGATGCGCACGCCCGCGATCCTCTACGGGGACCGCGAGCAGGTCCTGCAGATGGACGACAAGGTCTACGAGCAGCTGCGCAACGTCACGATGCTGCCGGGCCTGGTCGGGCCCGTGTACGCGATGCCCGATGCCCACTGGGGCTACGGCTTCCCGATCGGCGGCGTGGCCGCTTTCGACGCCGATGCCGGCGGCGTGGTGTCGGCGGGTGGCGTGGGATTCGACATCTCCTGCGGCGTGCGGCTGCTGCATACCGGCCTGCGCGCGGCCGACATCGCGGACGCAAGGTCCGAACTGGCGGATGCCCTGTACGCGAACATACCCGTGGGCGTCGGCAGCGAAGGGACCATCA
>DATIUU010000087.1:0-8655 GCA_035466635.1 Woeseiaceae bacterium | reverse complement strand
CGGGTGAGGTTGACGGACCCGAGCAGGCAGGAACCGTAGGGCGGGAGCGGCTGCTCGCCACAGGGGTTGGTTGCGCGGATGCTCTCGCAGAACCAGTTGTTGTTCATTTCGTTGACCTTGTCGATCAACACGAAGCCCGGCTCGGCGAAATCGTAGGTGGACGCCATGATGACGTCCCATACGCGCCGTGCCGGCAAGGTCTTGTAGATCTTGCACGCGACCAGCCCTTCGGGGTTGGACACGTAATTGCCGGCCTCCGGCCATTCCCGCCATACGAACTGGCTTTCGTCGCTGATGTCGAGGTCGTCCTGCTCCATCTCCTTGCGCGTGATCGGGAACGCGAGTTTCCAGTCGTCATCGGCGATGACGGCCTGCATGAACTCGTCGGTGATGAGCAGCGACAGGTTGAACTGGCGCAGGCGCCCGTCCTCGCGCTTGGCGCGGATGAAATCCATGACGTCGGGATGGCCGACATCGAACGTGCCCATCTGCGCGCCGCGGCGGCCGCCGGCCGACGACACCGTGAAACACATCTTGTCGTAGATATCCATGAACGACAGCGGACCGGACGTATAGGCACCGGCACCGGTGACGTACGCGCCTTTCGGCCGCAGCGTCGAGAACTCGTAGCCGATACCGCAACCCGCCTTCAGGGTCAGGCCGGCTTCGTGCACCTTGTTGAGGATATTGTCCATCGAATCGCCGACGGTACCGGACACCGTGCAGTTGATCGTGGACGTGGCCGGCTTGTGCTCCTGGGCACCGGCATTCGAAATGATGCGTCCGGCAGGGATCGCGCCGCTACGGAGCGCCCACAGGAATTCGTTGTAGTAGTGTTCGCGCTTCGACTCGGCTTCCACGTTCGCGAGCGCCCCGGCGACTCGCTTGTAGGTGTCGTCGATCGTCTCGTCGAGCTTGGTTCCGTCTTTCGCGACGAGCCGGTACTTGGAGTCCCAGATGTCTCGCGATGCTGGCTGAAATTTGATGTCGGCGACCGTGTGCGCATCCAGATTAACGGCGGACTTCATTGGCAAAAATACTCCCCTTAACTCCCTTCGGAGACCCCGAATGTAGGACGTGCCCCAATTTTGCGAAGGAACGGGTGCCCTCTCGCCGCTTGTCGATTTTCTGGCGGCGAGTCGCAGAGGTGGCCTCCAGACCCTCGTTGATTGGACACAAGATGTTGTGTCCGAGTAGCGTCAAGATTATGCCCGCAGCAGGCCACTGTCAAGGGTTTGGCCGATTTTTTTGTGAGCTCTTTACAGTTATAAAAACAATAAGTTACGAGATTTATCGAAGTCTTAACCTTAAAAAAACACAAAAAAAAGTGACACTTTTGTGAAAACGCCGAAGCACTACATATAGTGCCATTAAGTGAAATCGGAGACGCGCCCGAAAGCCCGTATTTAGCGGCCGGAATGCGCGTTTTCCGGCGCCTTGAATTGCCTCGTCCTGCCCACAGATAAGCGCGCAACAGTAATCGTGCGGCGGCCGCGACGGTCGTCGCAACGCCTGACAGCAAGGAGTATGGAACCATGAATGTAAGACGATTTGAGCCCTGGAGCATCGTTGACATGCTGCATCGCGACCTCGACCGGCTGGCCGCGCGGCATATCCCGGCCGGCGAGAGCGACGCGGTCGTCGCGGACTGGATACCGGCGGTCGACATCATCGAGGAAAAAGCGCGCTTCGTGCTGCGCGCGGACGTGCCGGGCGTCGATCCGGCTGACATCGAAGTCAGCATGGATGCGGGCGTCCTCACCGTCGCGGGTCAGCGTGCACAGGAAGCGCGCGGCGAGGACGCGGGCCTGCAGCGCATGGAGCGCGCCAGCGGCCGTTTCTTCCGCCGTTTCTCTCTGCCGGATACGGCCGATGCCGAGAATATCTCGGCGCAGTGCCGCAACGGCATCCTCGAGGTCTCGATCCCGAAGCAGCCGCAGGTGCAGTCGCGCCGCATCGAAGTCCAGGCTGCCTGACAGTGCCCGCCACGGGCGCGACCGCTGGTCGCGCCCGTGCATCCTTGTATCGACAGGCCCCGCGGAACTCGCCCGTTTTACCGGTGTCGATGGCATTGGGCCTATAATCGTGCGTTCACCGGCGATTCAGCCGATGTGCCGTACCCTGTAGATCGGCTTCCGACAGCTTGAGGCAAGCAATCCATGATGAGTAATTTCCGAACCCTGATCGCCGGCGTGCTGCTGGCCCTGTCCGCGTCGACGTGGGCTGCGCTGCCGGCGCTGGTCAACGACCAGGAACTCCCCAGCCTGGCGCCGCTCGTCGAGCGGGTATCGCCGGCGGTCGTGAACATCCGGGTGAGCCAGACCGTCAGCGCGGGCGGCCACCTCGGCGACGAGGCGTTCCGCCGCTTTTTCGGCTTGCCGGACGTGCCGGGCGGCGGGCTGCGCGAGGTCGCAAGTGCCGGTTCGGGCGTCATCGTCGACGCCGAGAACGGCTACATCCTGACCAACCACCACGTCGTCGAACAGGCCGACCAGATCCAGATATCGACGATCGACGGGGAGGTGTTCGACGCGGAGGTCGTGGGCTCGGACGCCGCGACCGATATCGCGGTCATCAAGGTCGATGCCAAAGGGCTGACCGAGATGCCGATCGGTGATTCCGAGCGCGTCCGAGTCGGTGATTTCGTGCTCGCCATCGGCAACCCGTTCGGGCTCGGCCACACGGTGACGTCGGGCATCGTCAGCGCGCTGGGTCGCAGCGGCATCAGTCGCGACGGTTACGAGGACTTCATCCAGACCGATGCCTCGATCAATCCCGGCAACTCGGGCGGCGCACTCGTGAACCTGCGCGGCGAGCTCGTCGGGATCAACTCGGCGATCATCAGCCGCACGGGCGGCAACGTCGGCATCGGTTTCGCCGTGCCGACGGAAATCGCGAGCTCGATCATGCGCCAGATCCTCGACTTCGGCGAAGTCCGGCGCGGCCTGCTCGGCGTCTCGATTGCCGACATCAACCCCGAGGTCGCCGAAGCACTGAATTCACCCGTCACCAGCGGGGCCCTGGTTACGCGTGTCGAGCCGGGCTCGGCGGCGGAAAAGGCCGGGCTCGAGGTGGACGACATCATCGTCGGTGTGAACAAGAAGAAGATCGGCGGTGCCGCGGAGCTGCGGAACACGATCGGCCTGCTGCGCTCGGGCGACGAAGTGCAGATCGAGTACTTCCGCGACAACGACAAGCGCAAGACCTCTGCGGCCCTGGGCCAGCAGGTCGCGACGGCAAGCGTCGGCGCGGAGATCCACCCCGGGCTCGTGGGCGCGCAGTTCGCCGAGTCTTCCGCGGCGCGCGACGACGGCGTCGAGGTCACGGCCGTCGAACCGGGCAGCCCGGCAGCGCAGCGCGGCCTGCGGGCGGGCGACGTCATCACGGCGATCAATCGGCGCCCCGTGCGGTCCCTCGGCGAACTCAACGAGATTGCGTCGAGCAGCCGCATCCTGTTCCTGCTGGTGCAGCGCGGCGACCGCGCCCTCATGCTGCAGATACGCTGACGGGCGGCAGCCGCCGCAGCGCAGAAGACCGGCGCGCCGCCTGGCGCGCCGGTCTTTTTTTGGCGGCGTGTTGCGCAAGTTCCGGGGCCTGCGTAAGGTCTCCTGACCGATAGTCCTGCCACGCACAAGGGATTGCGCAACGACGATGTCATCCCCCCTGGCCTTCCTGAAGACTGCCGCCGGCATCGCCGCCGCCCTGGGCCTGCTGCTCCAGGGAAGCGTCGCCACCGCCGCGGAGATCGACGACCAGCGCGCACTGTTCCGCGAGGTCCATGCCGACGTCGAGCGCGGGCACTGGGAGGCCGTCGATGCATTGAGCGCGCGGCAACGCGAACGGCTGCAGGCCTACATTCTCTGGCCCGACCTGCGTGCCGCCTGGTTCCGGGGCGCGCTGCGCAGGGCGGACCGCGCGGACATCGAGGCCTTCCTGCAGCGCCACGGCACGCTGAAGCCGGCGCGGGAACTGCGCTATCGCTACGCCCTGCAGCTCGCGGAATCAGGCCTGCTCGAGGACTTCCTGGGCATTTACCACGCCTATTACCAGGGGCTCGGCATCGCAAAGCTCGACTGCATTGCACTGCATGCCGAGATCGAGGCCGGCAACGGCGATCGCATCGCAAGCCGCGGGCGTGACCTGTGGCTCACGGGCCAGAGCCAGGCCGACGAATGCGACCCGGTTTTCGACTGGATGCGCGACAACAATCAACTGACGGAGAACGATTACCGCGCACGTTTCGCGCTCGCCATCGACGCGCGCGAATTCACCAGGGCGCGCTGGCTTGCCAGGTCGCTGGACTCAGCCGCGCTCGAGCAGGCAAACCACTGGCTCGCGGCCCAATCCAGGCCGGAGCAGTTCATCGAAACGCACGCGCAACGAGCCGACAATGAACTGGCACGCGAGCAGCTCGCGTATGCGGTCGAGCGCGTCACCTACCGGGACCCCGAGCTGGCATTGAAGCTCTGGCAGCGCCTGCAAGACAGCTACGCGTTCCCGGCGGACCTGCGCGATGCCACCGGGCGCCACATCGCCCTGTGGGCCGCCCGCGACAATCTCCCTGGCGCTTACGACCTGCTCAACCTGCTGCCGCTCGCGGCACAGGACGAGGAAGTGATGCGCTGGCGCGCACGCGTGAGCCTCCGCGCCGAGCGCTGGGCGGACCTGCTCGATGACATCGCCACGATGACGGCGGCCGAGCGTGAATCGGAGGAGTGGCAGTACTGGCGCGCAATCGCGCTGGCCCGCAGCGGCCGCGCGCCCGCAGCGCAAGCGGTGCTGGAGCCGCTTGCCGCCGAGCGCAGCTACTACGGCTTCCTGGCGGCCGACGAACTCGGGGTTCCCTACGCATTCGCCCACGACACGCTCGAGGCCGACGAAACCGCGATAGAAGCCTTATCGCAGCGCCAGGACCTGCTGCGCGCGCGCGAGCTGTTCCTCGTCGGCCTGGACAGCCGCGGACGGTCGGAGTGGGACGCGGCGGTTGCCGGCCTGTCGGCCGCGGACAAGACGCAGGCCGCGGTGCTCGCGCACCGCTGGGGCTGGCATTCCCGGGCCATCGCAACCGCTGCGTCGGCCGGCCGTTACGACGACCTGGCGATACGCTATCCGCTGCCGTTCCGGCAGTCGTTCGAACAATACGCCGCGGAGGCCAGCATCGCGACGACCTGGGCGCTCGGGGTCGCGCGCAGCGAGAGCCTGTTCATGCCGGACGTGCGTTCGGGTGCCGGGGCGGTCGGCCTGATGCAGCTCATGCCGGCCACCGGCCGGCAGGTTGCGCGGGAGATCAAGCTGGTCTACACCGGGCTCGACACCCTGACCGACCCGAACCACAACATCCGCCTCGGTACGTCGTACCTCGGCAACATGGCGGCCCGTTACGACGGCAACCACGTCCTGGCCACGGCCGCCTACAATGCCGGCCCGCATCGCGTGGACGGCTGGCTGCCGCGCTCGTCGGTGGTCGATGCGCGCATCTGGATCGAGAACATCCCGTTCAACGAGACCCGCGCGTACGTGCGCCGGGTGCTCGCCGCCGAGACGATTTTCCACTGGCGGATGACCGGCGAGGTGCGGCGACTGTCCGACACGCTGCCGCAGGTGCAGCCACTGACTGCCGAGCGGCAGCTGGCGAGCCGCTAGCCGCCGCCCGGACTGTCGTCGCGCGCAGCGAGCGCGGCGAGGCGCGCATCGCGTTCCTGCCGCTCGAGAGCCGCGATCTGCGCGGCTTCTTCGTACAGGCAGTCGAGCTCGGACCCGCAGTCCTCGTACAGCGCCAGGAACGCCGGCACCTGGACGTCGTAGAGCGACATCGGCAGCAGGCGCGCGTTGTTGAGCTCGCCCGTCAGCCAGTGTTGCTCGCCGCGCCCGGCCGCCCGGAGTTCGGCACGCACGTCCGCCTGCAGTTGCGCGAGGCGCCCCGACTTGAGTGCGCGCTTCGCATCCGCGTCGATATCGCGGCCGTAGTAATCGGCCAGGTCGCCGCGCGCGGCATCGACCAGATCGACCAGGCGCCGGTGCAACGCTTTCTGCGCACGGTAAGCCGCCATCTGTTCCGGCCTGCCGTTTGCAGCCAGCCACCGTTCGATGCCGATCTCCTCGACGGCGGTCGCGAAGGACTCGTTGAAGCGGGTGTCGTCCCTGATGTAGAGCACCTGGTGTGCCAGCTCGTGGAACAGCGTCGCCACCAGCTTCACGTCGTCCCAGTGCATCATCGTGTTCAGCACCGGGTCGTTGAAGTTGCCGAGCGTCGAATAGGCCGGTACGCCGCCGACAGCGACATCGAAGCCTTTCGCTTCCAGCCTGCCCGCCTCCCGCTGTGCCGCGTCCTCGGAGAAGTAGCCGCGGTAGCTGACGCAGCCGACGATGGGGTAGCACCACTCGCGCGCGTCAAGCGAGAACTCCGGCGCCGCGAAGACGTTCCAGACCACGTAGTCGCGCTCGAGGTCGGAATAGGCGCGATAACTGTCGTTGTCCGGCAGGCCCAGCGCCTCGACGGAATACTGCCGCGCTTCCTGCACCAGCCTGAGCCTGCGCCCGAGTTCCGCTGCCGTGTCCGGACTCGCGAGGATCTCGTCGATCGGCTCCCGTTTGCTCAGAACCTCGATCTGGCCGCGCGTCGCCTGCACGTAGTAACAGCCCGACAGCAGGCAGCACAGCCCGAGCGTGGCGAACGTCCTCAATGCGGGGTATGAAATCACTGGCGGTGCAACAAGACCGGTTTGCTAGAATCGCGCGATGCAAGTGTACCTCGTCGGTGGCGCTGTTCGTGACGAACAGCTCGGGCTTCCCGTTAAAGAGCGGGACTGGTGCGTCGTCGGCGCGACGCCCGAGGAGATGAAACAGGCCGGCTACCGGCAGGTCGGCAAGGACTTCCCGGTATTCCTGCACCCCGAGACCGGCGAGGAGTATGCGCTCGCGCGCACCGAGCGCAAGACGGCCGCCGGTTACCACGGCTTCGAGTTTCATACCGACCCCGGCGTCACCATCGAGGACGATCTCGGGCGCCGCGATCTCACCATAAACGCGATCGCCAAAGACGCGGACGGCAACCTCGTGGATCCCCACGGCGGGGTCGCCGACATCCGCAACCGCATCCTGCGCCATGTCTCCGACGCGTTCGTCGAGGATCCGGTGCGCGTGCTGCGAGTGGCGCGCTTCGCTGCCCGCTTTACCTCGCTGGGTTTCGCGATCGCACCGGAGACGATGGCGCTGATGCGCTCGATAGCGGCCGGTGGCGAGATCGATGCCCTGGTGCCCGACCGCGTGTGGAAGGAAACCGAGCTCGCACTCCGCGGGGCGAACAGCCGCGTTTACTTCGAGACACTGCGCGAGTGCGGCGCCCTCGGGATCCTGTTTCCCGAGGTCGACGCGCTTTTCGGTGTGCCGCAGCCGGTGCAGTGGCATCCCGAAGTCGACACGGGCCTGCACGTGATGATGGTGCTGGACCAGGCGGAGAAGCTGTCCACGGATCTCGAGGTGCGTTTCGCGGCGCTGGTGCACGACCTCGGCAAGGGCACGACCCGCCAGTACAGCCTGCCGAGCCACCCCGGGCACGAGCGGCGCGGCGTCAAACTGATCCGGCGCCTGGCCGCGCGCCTGCCGGTGCCGAACGCCTGCCGCGACCTCGGCATCCTGGTGTCCGAGTACCATACGCATTGCCATCGCGCCTTCGAACTGCGCGCGAAGACGATCCTCAAGGTGCTGGAAGCCACGGACGCCTTCCGGCGGCCGCGCCGCTTCGAACAGTTCCTGCTCGCCTGCGAGGCGGATGCGCGCGGCCGCACGGGGCTCGAGGACCGCAATTACACCCAGACGGACCTGCTGCGCGGGGCGCTTGCCGCAGCCGCTGCCGTGGATGCGGCGGCCATCGCCCGGGGGTTTGAAGGCGGGGCGATCGGCGAGGCGATCCGGCGCGAACGGCTCGCGGCCGTCGAGCGTTTCAGGGCCGGGTTTCAGCCGCTGCCGTAGAAATACAGCAGTACCGAGAAGAACGTCACTTCACCGTAGTTCTCGGAGTCGTCGTAACCGAGCTCGAGCTCGATGTCGTTGCGCCGCCCGATCGGTGCCAGCAAACGCACCGAGTAGGAATTCGTGGTGCTGCCCTCGACGGCGCCCTGCCACTGGCCGGCCTCGAACTCGACACGCCTGAGGCCGAAGTCGATGCCGAGGCTCAGGCTGGCGCGATAGTCGACGAGCGTGTTGAGCAGGCTCAGCCGGGTCACCGAGATCAGGTTGACGATGTCGCGATTCGGGTCGAGGCGGAGGTTGATGCTGTAGTCGTAGCTCATTCCTTTGAAGCGGACGTCGACATCGTCGCTCAGATCGAGACGTGCACCGAGCCCGTAGCCGTTGGCGTCGAAGTTGACCTGCCGCCGGCGGATGAAATCGAACTCCGGCAATTCCAGTTCGAGATCGCGAAACTCGTAGTCGAACCCCAATGAACCGCGACTGCCGCGGAAATACACGCCGGCGCGCGCGTCCGTCGAGTCGAGTACGTTGTTATCGCCCCAGTAGGCGAGCCCGAGCCTGACACCGACCGGGTTGAAGAAGTGATCCAGGCCGACATCGCCATACCATGTCTGCAGTTCGTCCCGGATCGGCAGCTCGACGCTGCTGCGCGCGATGCCGGCGGAGAGCCAGGTTTCCTCACCG
>DATIUU010000086.1:0-3710 GCA_035466635.1 Woeseiaceae bacterium | reverse complement strand
TGGCCGGTGACGCACACCGTGTTTTGGCCGAGCGGACGATGGAAATCCAGTTGCTCGGGTTGCGGCGCCTCCACCGTGCGGGTCGTAGCCCGCTCTGCTCATGACACGGTTGAACACGCGCTCCGAACCCGGGACCGCCGCCTGGTCCCGGACGACCAGCATGGCGCGAACGCCGCGCAGCGCATCGGCACAATCCTGGCAGACGGCGACATGCTTCATGCACGCCGTTTTTTCCTCACCGTGCAATTCGCCTTCCGCCAGTGCCTTGATGTTCTCGACTACCGTTTCACAGTTCATTTTTTGCCACCGACTACGGTCAGTACCGGTTTGTGCATATCCTGGTTGGACAACAGCCGGCCGAGCCGGGCACGTGTCCTGTGGAGGCGGGACTTCAGCGTCCCTTCCGGCAAACCGGTTACCTGCCGTATCTCCTCGAGGGAAAAGCCCTCTATGTCGTGCAATGCCAGGAGGCTCGACGCCTCATGGCCCAGTATTTCCATGGCCCGAAATATCGTCTCGAGCCGCTTGTCCCGCTCGACCAGGTCGTCCGGTCTCGATCCCACCCGTTCCAGGAAATCGGGATCGGTCGACTCGGCGCCGGTCTCCGCCATGTCCACCGGCGAGCGCTCGCGCGTCCGCTGCAGGTCGATGAAGCGGTGGTACAGGGTCTTCAGCAGCCATGCACGCTGGAACTCGATCTTCTCGAGTTCGTCGATGTGCATGTGCGCCTTCAGACACACGTCCTGCACCAGGTCTTCCGCGTCCGCCACGGATCGGGTCATTCGTTGCGCGGCGATAAAGAGCGCATCGAAATGAGGCCGCATCAGCTCGGTGAAGCGGTTCTTGTCAGAGCCGAGCCATTTCACGATGGCGTTCCTCGACCGAGCTGACGTCCGCATTTGGTAAACGTCTACTATTCATAACGACCGTCTGCCTGCACAGGTTGCCCGTTTTTGACATAAGCGGGAAGTCTTTTTCGTGCGTTGCCACACAGTACCAGCGTCCGCGCGCACGGACGGTGCGCTGCGTCAAAAAGTACGATATTCGCCGGCAAAAAAGATCAGCGGCGCGCCGTCGCGCACGGTGTGGGCCTCGATTTCGCCGACGATGATATGGTGGTCGCCGCCGTCGTGGATCTCGCGCGTGCGGCAGTCGAAACGGGCCAGCACGCCGGGCAGGATGGGCACGCGCTGCCCGGAAATCGTGTGCTCGACGCCGTTGTAACGGGTGTGGTCGGTCCTGGCGAAGTGCTCGGCCAGGTGCTGCTGGCCGGCATCGAGCACGTGGATCGCGAAGTGCTCGGCGCCGAGGTAGGCCTGCAGCGAATTGGATACCTTGGCGATGTTCCACAGCACCAGCGGCGGATCCAGCGAGACAGAGCTGAAACTGTTGGCCGTGATGCCGCAGGCGCGGCCGTCCGGTGCGCAGCAGGTCACGACCGATACCCCGGTCGCGAAGCGGCCGAGGCTGCGGCGGAGGCCGAGTTCTGATTCCGTATCCATGATGAACGCCGCAGTATGAGGTGCCCCCGGCGCGGCGGCAAGGCAAAAAGATCCCCCGCTACCCGTCGGGTAGCGGGGGTGAGCCAGGCAGGTAAGGCATAGCGGGGGAACTATCGGTCCTTACGGGCTTGCTACGGCTCCAACAGATAGACGCCAAGCTTGAACGCCGTGAAGACGTTGCTGTCCACGTCGTATTGACCTCTCGCGAACATCGATCGCGCGCTCGTCGCACCGTCGAGGCTGGCCGCGAGGTCGTCGGCGAATGCCGCGAAATCCGCATACTGCCGGAGGCTGTCGGCCGTCTTGATGACATACAGCGTACGCCCGGCGTCCGGTGGCACGATCGTCGTGGCGGAGTCGAGCGCCGTGAGGTCGATCAGTACCGTGCCCTGCTTGATGTAGTGCCGTACATCGATGGCCGGACTCTGGTTATCCAGCACCAATCCGTCTGCGGCAAGGCTCAGGAACGGGGCGATCGTACCCTCCGAACCCCAGCCGATGCCCAGTGCACTGCGCACGTCCGTGAAGTCGATGACCGTGCGGCCGGTGAAGTCCGGCGGCGCGGCGCCGAACGCCTCGGGGAAGCCGCGCACCGCGACCGGATTGCCGGCCGAGAGACCCGCGAGCGAGAGGCTCCCGGTTGCGACCTCGTAGTTCGCGGGATCCGCGTCGACATCCGCTGACACGCCGGTGCCGGCGAAGTCGAAGACGGCCGCGCGGCGCCGATCGATCGCCTGCAGTTCGATGTCTACCTGGCCGGGTACCACCGTGTTGACGATGCCGCTCAGGTGGGTGACGTGCATGCGCACGGCGCCCGCGGTCGCGTCGAACGGGATCTGCGGCGAGTTCGCATCGGTCGCGGCGGGCATTGCGTCCGGCCCGCTGCCGCGGATCGTCACCCGCTGGCCGACGGAGATCGCGCCGATGCCGAGGTCCGTCTGCCGGTCGCCGTCCCGGAACACCTTCGTGTCGGGTCCCACCTGCACGAGTACGTCATCGTGGAAATGCGCGCGGCGGTCGTGCGGGATGATCGTCGCGCCCCGCACGGTGAGGACGTCGCCGTCGCGGGCAATCACGTTGCCGACCACGGCGTCGCGGCTGGCGCCGGGCACGCTCGATCCGGCCAGCACGATCGCGGCGGTAAACTCGCGTGCGGCGACGTTCAGCGTGCCACCGGCGACCGTCGGTGTGCCACGGCCGGCTGCCGCGAGCGCGCGCAGTCCTTCAGCGCCGAAATAAGCCTCGCCGTCGATCTCGAATTCCGTGTCACCGGTGGTCTTTACGGGCACACGTCCGAAGTCGCCGTCGCGATGGTGGAACGGGCGCAGCGCGACGACGTATTCGCCCGCCGCCTCGTCGACCTCGACCAGCGGACCACGCACGCGCGTGGTCTTCTCGTCGACCGGTGTGACTTCCGCAACGATGAACGGTTCGGCGGCCGCGGTAGCGGGCGTCGGCAGGATGTCGACGACATGCGAGGCGGCCAGGTCGAAATCGAGCTGCAGCAGTGACGGCAGGCCGCGGCGCACGATCAGCTGGTCGCGGTTCGACAGCGTGATGCGCAGTTCCGCCTGGCCGAGCGGCGTGCCGTCCTGGTCCGTTACCACCGCTTCCTTCGAGCCGTCACCGACCTCGACGAAAACCTCGGCATCCGAGTAGTCGAGCCGTATCGTTCCCGCCACGTAGGTTGCCGGCGGCACCGTCGCCACGGTCACCAGCTCACTCAGGTCGACGTAGTCCGTGAAATTGATCCGGGTTGCGCGCGGCAGCGTCTCCACGACGCGGCCGTTGGCCGTTTCGAGCGTCAACGACAGGACGTCGACGGTGTAGTTGAGAAAATCGCCGTCGGCGTCGGTGAACGAGACAATCACGGCGCCGCATTCTGCGACGGTGCCGGGGTTGCCCGGGTCACAGCTCGCCAGCGGATCGGGGCCGCTCGTACTGGTGCTCGCGCCGCCGCCGCACGCGCCGAGCAACAACGCTGCGACGGCGACGGCCGCCCGGGTGGCTGCTTTCCCTGCGCCTGGGAATCCAGGCAGGCCTTCGGTGGATAAGTTCATGAGTAACTCCTTGTGTCGTGAACCGTATTCGTCAGGGGTATTAACGGGCGCCGGGCCGGCCGGTTGACTTCATCTGCTTAACGTAAAAAAATTCAGCACCTTCTCTTGTATTCCTGCGGTGACATGTCAGAATGCCGCTATCCATGGC
>DATIUU010000085.1:0-3236 GCA_035466635.1 Woeseiaceae bacterium | reverse complement strand
TCCGTCCGCCGTGGATGCCGGCCCCGGGCCCGAGGTCGACGACGTGGTCGGCCTGGCGGATCGCGTCCTCGTCGTGCTCGACCACGAGCACGGTGTTGCCAAGGTCCCGGAGCCGCATCAGCGTGTCGAGCAGGCGCTGGTTGTCGCGCTGGTGCAGGCCGATCGACGGCTCGTCCAGTATGTACATCACGCCGACCAGCCCGGAGCCGATCTGGCTCGCGAGCCGGATGCGCTGCGCCTCGCCGCCCGACAGCGTCTCGGCGCTGCGGTCGAGCGACAGGTAATCGAGACCGACGTCCGACAGGAAGCTGATGCGATCGTTGATTTCCTTCACGATCTTGTCCGCGATCGTCGCCCGCCAGCCCTCGAGCTGCAGTTCGCTGAAGAACTGTTTCGCGTTGCCGACCGACTTGCTCGTGATTTCCGGCAGTGAGTGGTCGCTCACGAACACGTGGCGGGCGGCGCGGTTCAGGCGCGTGCCGCCACACTCGGGGCAGGCCTGGCTGTTTAGGAACTTGGCGAGTTCCTCGCGCACGGCGCCCGATTCCGTCTCGCGGTAACGGCGCTCGAGATTCGGGATGACGCCCTCGAAACGGTGCCGCTTGCGCACCTCCATGCCGCGCGCGTTCTGGTAGAAGAAGTCGAGCTTGTCGTTGCCGCTGCCATAGAGGACGATCTTCTGCAGCTTGTCGTCGAGCTCCTCGAAGGGCACCTCCACGTCGAAGTCGTAATGGTCCGCGAGACTGCGGATCATCTGGTAATAGTAGGTGGTGCGCCGGTCCCAGCCGCGGATGGCGCCGCCGGCCAGCGACAGCGAGCGGTTGACGATGACGCGCTCCGGGTCGAAGAACTGCTTGACGCCGAGGCCGTCGCAGGACGGGCAGGCGCCGGACGGGTTGTTGAACGAGAACAGCCGCGGTTCCAGTTCCGTGAGGCTGTAGCCGCACAGGTTGCAGGCGAAGCGGTCGGAGAAGATGATCTCTTCCTGCCCGGGATCGTCCATCCATGCGATCCGCGCCACGCCGTCGGCGAGCCTGAGCGCGGTCTCGAAGGATTCGGCGAGCCGCAGGCGGATGTCCTCCTTCACCCGGAAGCGATCCACGATGGCCTCGATCGTGTGTTTTTTGCGCAGGTCGAGTTTCGGCGGCTGGTCGAGCTCGTACACCTCGCCGTCGATGCGGGCGCGGATGTAGCCCTGGGCCATCAGTTCCTGCATCAGCTGCACGTGTTCGCCCTTGCGCTCGTCCACGACGGGCGCCAGCAGCATCAGCCGCGAGCCCTCGGGCATCGCGAGGACCTGGTCGACCATCTGGCTCACGGTCTGCGCCTCGAGCGTGGTGCCGTGGTCCGGGCAGCGCGGGATGCCGGCGCGGGCGAACAGCAGGCGCAGGTAGTCGTAGATCTCGGTCACGGTGCCGACCGTCGAGCGCGGATTGTGCGACGTGGATTTCTGCTCGATGGAGATGGCCGGCGACAGCCCGTCGATGTGGTCGACGTCGGGCTTTTCCATCATCGACAGGAACTGCCTCGCGTAAGCGGAGAGCGACTCGACGTAGCGCCGCTGCCCCTCCGCGTAGATGGTGTCGAATGCGAGCGACGACTTGCCGGAGCCGGACAGGCCGGTGAAGACGATCAGCTTATCGCGCGGCAGGCTGAGATCGATGTTGCACAGGTTGTGCGTGCGTGCGCCGCGGATATCGATGGATTTCATGAATTCGGGGGAGAGTTTGCCGACCAACCTGCTAATATACGCCGCCCTGTAACTCCGGCGCAAAGACGGCCGACGATGACCGCGGAAGAGAGCAACAACAAGATGACCTGGCTGCCGGCCGAGCGGCGCGCCGTCGGCGTCATTGCCGTCATCGGCATGCTGCGGATGTTCGGCCTGTTCGCGCTGCTGCCCGTGCTGGCGCTACACGCCGCGACGCTCGAGGGGGCAACGCCGATCCTGATCGGCATGGCCGTCGGGGCTTACGGCCTCACGCAGGCCGGCTTGCAGATACCGCTCGGCGCGCTCTCGGACCGCGTCGGCCGGTTGCCCGTGATCGTCGGCGGCCTCGCCGTGTTCGCGGCCGGCAGTATCCTCGCGGCCTACAGCGACACGGTCTGGGGCGTGATCGCGGGCCGCCTCCTGCAGGGCGCGGGCGCGATTTCGGCGACGCTGACCGCACTGATCGCGGATGCCACGCGCGACGGGGTGCGGACGCGGTCGATGGCCGTATTCGGCGTGGGCGTCGGCGGCGCCTTCATGGTGGCGATGATCGTCGGTCCCAAGTTCGCCGGCCACTTCGGTGTGCCCGCCCTGTTCCTGTTAGCGGCTTTCCTCGCCCTGGTTGCAGCCAGCCTGCTCATTCTGCTGCCCGGCGAAATCGAGCGTCCGGAGACACCCCGGCGGTGGAATTTCCGGCCGGCTTTCCGGGCCGAGCTGCTGCGCCTGGACGCCTACGTGTTTCTGCTGCACACCATCCTGACGGCGAGCTTCGTCGCTTTGCCGTTCCTGTTCGTCGATCGCCTGGAACTGCCGGTCACCGAGCACTGGAAGATGTACGTCGGGGCGTTGCTGCTGTCGCTGGCAGGCACGGTGCCGCTCATCATCCGCGACGAGCACCAGGGCAAGGGCAGCACGATGAGCATCGCCGTGTCGCTGATGATCGCGGGCCTCTCCGTGCTCACGTTCGCCGGCGTCGCGATCGCCCCCGTGTTCGGCGGGCTGGTGCTGTTCTTCGCCGGCTTCAATTTCCTCGAGGCGGGCCTGCCGGCGCGACTGTCGCTGGTCGCCGATGACAATTCCCGCGGCGCTTCCCTCGGCCTGTTCGCGAGTTCGCAATTCCTGGGGGCCTTCGTCGGCGGCCTGATCGGCGGCCGCTTCCTGGCGACGGGGCGCCCGGCCGACGTGTTCTTCGTCTGCGTGCTGCTCGCGGCGATCTGGCTCGCGATGCAGGGTTTCAGCCGCTTCCGCGCCGGCTGATCGCGGGCCGGGGCCCGCGCCCGGGCGGGAAATGGGGTCGAACCGATTTTTGTTTCGGAAATGGGGTCGAACCGATTTTTGTTTCCGATGAGGCCTGTGCAGAAATCGGTTCGACCCCTTATATTAGAGGCGCGACCATGCAACTGGCCGAACGGCTATTGCGGAGGTCCGGAATTGCGCGCACGATTGCTCGCCGCTCCCGTCCCGGGAGCTTCTGGAGTCATGGACGGACCGTCCGTATGAGCAATCCCCCGGAGCTGCGCGAGTC
>DATIUU010000084.1:0-3128 GCA_035466635.1 Woeseiaceae bacterium | reverse complement strand
TTCCAGAGGATCGACGCGCAGCCCTCCGGCGAGATGACGGAATAGATGCCGTACTGCAGCATCAGCAGCTTGTCGGCGACGCCGATCGCGAGCGCGCCGCCGGAGCCGCCTTCGCCGATCACGACGCTGATGATCGGCGTCTTGAGATTCGCCATCAGGTACAGGCTGGCCGCGATCGCCTCGCTCTGGCCGCGTTCCTCGGCGCCGACGCCGGGATACGCGCCGGGCGTGTCGATGAAGGTGACGACCGGCAGCGAGAATTTCTCCGCGAGACGCATCAGCCGCTGTGCCTTGCGGTAGCCCTCGGGCTTCGGCATGCCGTAATTGCGCCGCACCCGCTCCTTGGTATCGCGGCCCTTCTGGTGGCCGATGAACATGACGGCACGCCCGTCGATGCGCCCGACGCCGCCGATGATGGCCGGATCGTCCGCATACATGCGGTCGCCGTGCAGTTCCTGGAAATCGGGCGACATCAACTCGAGGTAGTCCTGCGTGTAGGGCCGCATGGGGTGCCGCGCGACCTGCGCGATCTGCCAGGCGCTGAGCTTCGCGAAAATGCTCTTCGTGAGCGCCTCGCTCTTGGCACGCAGCCGCCTGACCTCCTCGTTGATATTGATCTCGGAGTCGTCGCCGACGAACCGCAGCTCCTCGATTTTTGCCTCGAGTTCGGCGATCGGCTGCTCAAAATCCAGGAATTTCAAATCCATGGCGCAGGACTCTACATGATTTCCCGGCCGGGCGCGTACAGCAGGCGCACGTTGTTGCTGCCGAGGAGCTCGCTGAGTTTATCGCGCAGCTCGCGGCTCGGCCGCACCGACCACTCGGCGCCCAGTTCGAGCCGCGCTTTCGCGCCGTCGCCGAAATACTGCACCGCGACCTCGCAATTCCCCTGCCGGTAGGGCAGCAATACGTCGTGCAGTTTCATGAGCAGCTGTTCGCCCTGGCCATTCGGCGCGAGCCGCAACAGCATGCTCTTCGCCCGGCTTTCGATCACGCGATCGATGTGCAGGACATTCCGGACGTTCAGTGACCAGGCGCCGATGAAATCGTCATAGCGCAGCGGCCCGCTGACCACGACGATTTCGTCCTTCACCAGCAGGTGGCGGAACGCCTGGAAGGTCTCGCCGAACAGGCTCACCTCCATGCGGCCGCTGTCGTCGTCGAGCACGACGCTGACCCGGCTGCCGCGCTTTCGCAGGTCGACGATGAGTCCCGCGACCGTCACTTCGCGCCGCGACTGGGCGTAGTCGCGCTCGCCGCGAGCCGTCTGCGGCGGCGGCTCGGCCGCGAGGTCCGCGAGGTTGCCGTCGACGAAACAGCGTGCGTCGGCCCGCACCGCGTGAAACGGGTGACCGGTCAGGTACAGCCCCAGCGCTTCCTTCTCGTTGCTGAGCAGCAGCCGTTCGGGCCATTCGTCCATGTCCACCGCCACCGCGGCATCGCGCTCCACCGGCGGGGCTTCGAGACCGAACATGTCGTTCTGGCCGGCCGCCAGCGCGCGCGCGTGCTGGTCGGCGCTCTGCAGCGCTTCCGGCACCTGGTGCATCAGGGCGCGGCGCGACTGGCCGAAGCCGTCGGTGGCGCCGGACTTGATCATCGCCTCGAGCGCGCGCCGATTCAGCTTGTCGTGATCGACCCGGCGGCAGAACTCGACCAGGCTGCCGAACGGACCGTTGGCATCGCGCTCGGCGATCAGGGCCTCGACCGCCCCTCGCCCGACCCCCTTGATCGCACCGAGCCCGTACAGGATCGCCCGGTCGCCGGCGACGCTGAAGTGGTAGGACGACCGGTTGACGCTCGGAGCCTCGAGTTCGAGTCCCAGCTTGCGGCAGTCGTCCTTGAGCGTCACCAGCCGGTCGGTGTTGTCGAGGTCCGCGCTCATGACGGCCGCCATGAATGCGGCCGGGTAATGCGCCTTGAGGTACGCGGTCTGGTACGACAGCATCGCGTACGCGGCGGAATGCGACTTGTTGAAGCCGTAACCGGCGAACTTCTCCATGAGGTCGAAGATGCGCGTGGCGGTCGGCTCGGCCACCCCCCTCTCGGTCGCGCCCGAGACGAAGATCTCGCGCTGCTTGGCCATCTCCTCGGGCTTCTTCTTGCCCATCGCGCGACGCAACAGGTCGGCGCCGCCCAGCGTGTACCCGGCGAGGACCTGCGCGATCTGCATGACCTGCTCCTGGTAGAGGATCACGCCGTAGGTCTCTTCGAGCACCGGCTTCAGGTCCGGGTGCAGGTAGTCGACCTCCGCGGGGTTGGAGGAGTGCTTGCGCGCGATGAAGTCATCGACCATGCCGGACTGCAGCGGTCCGGGCCGGAACAGGGCGACCAGCGCGACGAGGTCGCCGAACTGGTCCGGCCGCAGGCGCTTGATCAGGTCGCGCATGCCGCTCGACTCGAGCTGGAACACGGCCGCTGTCTGCGTGCTCTGCAGCAACCGGAATGTCCCGGCATCGTCCATGGGCACGCGGCTGATGTCGAGCTTCGCGTCCGGGTAAGTCGCATTCACGATGCGCTCGGCCCAGTCGATGATCGTGAGCGTCTTCAGGCCGAGGAAGTCGAACTTGACGAGGCCGATGGCCTCCACGTCGTCCTTGTCGAGCTGCGTGACCAGGCTGCTGCCGCCGTCTTCGCAGTAGAGCGGCGCGAAATCGGTGAGCTTGTGCGGCGCGATCACGACGCCGCCGGCATGCTTGCCGGCGTTCCTGACCAGCCCCTCGAGCGACTTCGCGAGGTCGATGAGCGCGGTGACCTCTTCGTCGTCGCCGTACATCGTCGCCAGCTCGTCCGACTGTTCCAGCGCCTTGTCGAGCGTCATGCCGATCTCGAACGGCACCAGCTTCGCGATGCGGTCGACGAAGCCGTAGGGGTGGCCGAGCACACGCCCGGTGTCGCGGATGACCGCCCTCGCAGCCATCGTTCCGAACGTGATGATCTGCGCGACACGGTCGCGGCCGTAACGCTCGGCGACGTATTCTATGACGCGGTCGCGCCCTTCCATGCAGAAGTCGATGTCGAAGTCCGGCATCGAGACGCGTTCCGGGTTCAGGAAGCGCTCGAACAGCAGATCGTGTTCGAGCGGGTCGAGGTCGGTGATGCCGAGCACCCACGCGACCAGGGAACCGGCG
>DATIUU010000083.1:0-4136 GCA_035466635.1 Woeseiaceae bacterium | reverse complement strand
CCCGACCTGCTCGCGCGTTACGCGCAATGGCGCCGCAGCGACCAGGGCAAGCTGGTGCGTCTCACGGACGGTATCGTGCGGCTGTTCGGCAGCTCGAGCCCGCCGCTCAAGGCGGCGCGCAACATCGGCATGCTCGGCTTCGATCTCATTCCCGGCGTGCGATCTGATTTTGCGAAGCACATGATGGGACTCGCGGGCCGCCTGCCGCGCCTCGCCCGCGGAGTGCCGCTCAAGTGAAGCGTCGTTACGAGGTGGTCATCGTCGGTGGCGGCATCACGGGGCTCACGCTCGCGGCGTTGCTGGCGCGCGGGCAGTGCGCCGATGCGCTGCGGCTGACCGTGGTCGATGCAGCCCCGCGTCCGCGGTTCGACCCGGGTGCCGACGTGGCGCTGCGGGTGTCGGCGATCGCGGCGGGTTCCGCCGACGTACTCGACGCGATCGGTGCGTGGGATACGGTCGTCGGCACGCGCGCCTGCCCCTACGAGCATATGCGCGTGTGGGACGGGGCCGACGATCCCGACGGGCCGTCCACGCTGCGGTTCGACGCCGACGAGTTCGCCATCGCACAGCTCGGCTTCATCGTCGAGAACGCCCTGATCCAGGACGCGTTACTCAGGGTGCTCGACCGGACTGACGTCAACCTGCGTTTCGACTCGCCCATTGCGGCCATCGAGGCCACGGGCAACCGCTATCGCGTGCGGCTCGACGACGGCCGCGAACTCGACGCCGACCTGCTGGTCGGCGCGGACGGCGCGCGATCGCTGGTGCGCGAAAGTGTCGGCATCCCGGTCATGGTGCGGCCGTATGCACAAACCGCATTCGTCACCCACCTCCGGCCGGAACGGCCGCACGGTGCGACGGCGCGGCAGCGCTTTCTCGAAGACGGGCCGCTGGGGATGTTGCCGCTTGCCGATGGCCGCATCTCGGTCGTCTGGTCGACGACGCCCGAGACAGCGCGCGAGGCGATGGGCGCGGGCGACGAGGATCTCGGCAGCCTGCTCACCGAAGCCTCGGACGAGGTGCTCGGCGTACTCACTGCAGCGGGGCCGCGCGGCACCTTCCCGCTGTGCGCGCAGCACGCGAGGAATTATGTGTTGCCACGTCTTGCCCTGATCGGCGATGCGGCGCATGCTGTACATCCGCTGGCGGGGCAGGGTGCCAACCTCGGCCTGGCCGATGCCGGCGCATTGTCCGCTGTGACAGAAGAAGCACTCAGAAAGGGTGAACACCCCGGGGACAGGCCTGTACTCAGGCGATACGAACGAGCCCGCAAGGGCGCCAACGCGACCATGCTGCACTTGATGACAGGGTTGAATCAGCTGTTTGCCGCCCATTCACCGACGATCGGTGAAATGCGCCGTGCCGGCATGCGCCTGTTCAATGTGAGCGGGCCGCTGCGCGAGCGCGCGGTCAGGGTCGCACTGGGCGCCGGCCGGCACTGATCGGCCGGGCGGACTGGAGATTTCATGACGCAGCGATATGTGTTGATTCTCGCCGTACTGCTGACGCTCGCCGGGCTCTCGCTGTTCGCCTACAAGTGGCGTGTCCTCGGTTTTCCGCTCACCCAGAACCAGGAGACCTCCGTCTGGACGATCGAGTCGGCCATCAGCTTCGACTCCGGTCCGGGGTCCATCAAGGTCAACCTGCACATACCGACGCTGACGCCCGGCTTCCGTACGCTCAACGAGAACTCGGTGTCGCGCGGCTACGGTTTCAGTCTCAACTACGGCAGCGGCGGGCGCGAGGCCCAGTGGGCGATTCGGCGCGCGGACGGCCGCCAGACCATCTACTACCGAATTTCGGTGTTCGAGGACCCGGGCAGCGAGCAGGCGGATACGACCCCGCCGTTCCCGCCGCCGCCGGCGATCAACGAACCCTTCCGGACCGCGGTCGACGTCATCGTCGCCGAGGTTCGCGAACACTCGGCCGACACCGCTTCGTTCACGACCGAGCTGCTCAAACGTCTCAACGATCCATCGCCGGACCCCAACGTCGAGCTCCTGATGTCGGATGTCCAGAGCGACGCCGACTTCGTGAACGTGGCCACGATGATGCTCGCCGCGGCCCGCATTCCCGCGCGCATGGTCCGCGGCTTCGAGCTCAGCGGGCGGCAACGCAGCGCGCACCTGGAGCCCTGGCTGGAGATCCATGACGGCGATCGCTGGCGGTTCTTCAACCCGACGACGGGCGAAGAGAACCTGCCGGAGCATTTCTTCATCTGGTGGCGCGGCAACGAGCAGCTCGTCAACGTCGAGGGCGGCAGTAACGTCGAATTCGATTTCGCGATCCAGGAAGCCCACCTGAATGCCGTGGCCATCGCGAAGTCGCAGACGGCAAAGCGCGGCGCGACGGTCTTCGATTTTTCGCTCTACAGCCTGCCGATCCAGACACAGGCGGTGTACTCCGTATTGCTGATGATTCCGATCGGCGCATTCGTGATGGTCGTGATGCGCAACATGATCGGGATCGATTCGTTCGGCACGTTCATGCCCGTCCTGATCGCGCTCGCGTTCCGCGAGACGCGGCTGGTCTGGGGCATCATCATGTTCACGGTCCTGATCGCGCTCGGCCTGAGCATTCGTTTCCTGCTGGAGCGCCTGCGCCTGTTGCTGGTGCCGCGGCTGAGCGCCGTGCTGATCGTCGTGGTGCTGCTCATGCTGATGATCAGCCTCGTCTCCCACAAGATGGGCATGGAGACCGGGCTGTCGGTTGCGCTGTTCCCGATGGTCATCATCGCCATGACCATCGAGCGCATGTCGGTCGTTTGGGAGGAACGCGGTGCCATCGACGCGATACGGGCGGGTGGCGGTAGCCTCGTCATTGCAACGATCGCCTACATCTTCATGGGCCTCGGGTGGCTGGAGCACCTCATATTCACGTTCCCGGAGCTGCTGTTGATCGTCCTCGCAATGGTGTTGCTTGCCGGGCGCTACACCGGTTACCGGCTTACTGAACTCGGCCGCTTCAAGGCCCTCGCCAACAACTGATGTTCGGGACTGCGAGAAGACTGCGCGAGGCCGGCGTGCTCGGCCTCAACGAGCGCAACGCGGAATTGATCATGCGGCTCAACCCGAGGCGCCTGTATCCGCGCGTGGATGACAAGGCGCTTACCAAGCGGCTGGCGCTCGAAGCCGGCATGCCGGTGCCCGATCTCTACGGCGTCATCGACAACCAGGGCGATGTGCGGCGTTTCGCGCGGATCGTCGCGGATCACGAGAGCTTCGTGGTCAAGCCCGCGGAGGGCAGCGGCGGTAACGGCATCCTGGTGATCACCGGGCGCAGCAAGCGCAGGCGCGACACGTTTCGGCGGGCGAGCGGCGTCCTCATCACCGAGGCGGAGATCGCCCATCACATCTCGAACATCGTGAGCGGCCAGTACAGCCTGAGCGGCAACCCTGACAAGGCGATGATCGAGTACTGCGTGCATTTCGACCCGATCTTCTCCGAAGTGAGCTACCAGGGCGTTCCCGACATCCGCGTTATCGTGTACCGCGGTTACCCGGCCATGGCGATGGTGCGATTGCCGACGCGGGCGTCGGACGGCAAGGCCAACCTGCACCAGGGCGCGGTGGGGGCGGGCGTCGATATCGCGCTGGGCGTCACCCTGTCCGGCGTACTCAATAACGAAGTTGTCGAAGAGCATCCCGATACGGGGGCGCTGATCGCGGGCCTCGCGATTCCGCAGTGGGATTTCATCCTCGAATCGGCGGCCCGCGGCTACGAGGTTACCGGTCTCGGTTACCTCGGCGTCGACATGGTAATCGACGCCGACCGCGGCCCGCTGATGCTCGAAATGAATGCCCGGCCGGGGCTCAACATCCAGATCGCGAACCGCATCGGCCTGAGCACGCGCATCAGCCGCATCGACGAGATCTACGATCCGGCGGCGACACCGGTGGAGCGTGCAGCGATCGCGCGTCGCGAGTTCTCGGCTCACCGCCAGCTCAAGGCGCTTTGAGCTTTCGAGGGCGCGATCCGACCGTGGCCGACAAACAGCGGAAAGCAGCACGGCTGACGCTCGGCTGGCGTGAGTGGGTCGACCTGCCCGAACTCGGCCTGGCATCCATCAAGGCGAAGGTCGATACGGGTGCGCGAACCTCCGCGCTGCATGCCTTCGAGGTGCGCCAGTTCGATGC
>DATIUU010000082.1:0-4473 GCA_035466635.1 Woeseiaceae bacterium | reverse complement strand
GCCTCGCCCGATACCCGTCAGTCCCAACGTTTGTCATTGATAATGAAGGGTTGCCGTCAGATCGCCTGCCGCTTCGTTGCAGCCCTTGCCCGTATCGACATACGGCCATCGGTCCGCGCCTCGCCGCAGGCGATCGGACGGCAACGTGTGCGACGATACTTGTGCAGAGTCTCCCTAGTGCAGGGCCGGCGAGACCACCGCGTCGTTGCCCTCGCCGAACATGGCACGGTCGAACGCGTTCACCAGCGTGTCCTCGTCCTGCGCACCGATGACGAGCAGCCGGCGATTGAGCAGGAACCCGGGCACGCCGGTGATACCGCTCGAGCGGACCTGCGCCTCGCGCGACAGGACGACCTGGCGAGCACCGTCGTCGTCCATCACCCGTTCGACGTCCGCGGCCGGCAAGCCGTGACGCCCGCCCAGTTCGACGAGAATCTCCCGGTTGCCGATATCCTCGCCGCGCCCGAAGAACGCGCCCATGAGTTCCTCGGCCAGCGCGCTCTGGTTCTTGCGCTGCATTTCAGCGAGGTACATGAGCTGGTGAGCCAGCAACGTGTTCGGCACGTGCTCGATGCGGTCGAAGCGCAGATCGATATTCTCGCGGCGCGCGTCGGCCGAGAGCTGGTCGAGTACCGGCTGGACGTTCGCGGGGCTGCCGAAGCGCATCGACAGGTAGTCCTCGAGCGCCATGCCGGTCTCGGGCATATCGGGGTTCAACTGGTACGGATACCAGCTGACGTCGCTGGGGCCCTGGACCGCCCGCATCGCCTGGTCGAGGCGGCGCTTGCCGATATAGCAGAACGGGCAGACCAGGTCGGCGATGACCTCGACGTGCAGCGCAGCCGTGCCCGCCGGCGCCCGCTCGGGGCCGGTCGGCCGCATTCTCGCGAGATGATGTAACGTCTGGCTCATCTGACCTCCTTCTCCATGTCACGAGAGGTGGTGGTGGCTGTCCTGATATCAAGTTTAACGGCGCGGGCTTAATGAAGCCTTAACGAGTTGGAACGCGCGAACGCGTAATAATTCGCACGATTTTCGCGACGTTCGGCGATTCTGGCGACGCCTGGCCGCGCGCATCTAGCCCGCGCGCCCGAAAAGCTCCGTCATGCCGCGCTGCCAGGCGTACCACGCGATGCTACCGGCGATCAGGAAATTCACGAGCTCGGGCACGCCGAGGACGCCGGTACCGGTGTCCAGCATTTGCCCGGTGGGGATCATCGAGCGCAGCGCAACGCTGAATATCAGCGTAACCAGCGTGGCCAGCGACTCGACGACGCCGACGGCCGTTGACCAGGCCGGGCGCCAGAGCGTCAGGCCGAGGCAGGCGAAGATGACGAGGTAATAGCCGGCCTTCAGGTTCGGAAGGCCTTCGAGACCGGCCGTGCGCACATTGAGGCCCATGCCGTAGTCGAGCATGAGGAAGACGATGGTAGCCGCGTAATACGTCTGCAGTACGCGGCGCGGCGTGGCATTCGTCGCGGCTGACATAACACCGTATCCGTAACAAGTTGTAGCAGTAGATACCAGCCGCCGCCGGATGTGCAATATTTGCGTGCTGGAGCCGGTCTGATCAGTACAGACCGCAGAAAGGAGAGAGCGTTGCTGATCCGCAAGCCGCAGGACATCCGCCCGTCGGAGATCACGAGCAGGGAAAATTACCTCAATCGCCGGCAGTTCATGGCTGCGGGCGCCGCCGCGGGCGGCATTGCGCTCGCGTCCCCGGTTCTCGGCGCAGTCGTGCCGCAGGGCGAGCTTGCGAAGCTCCCGGACGTGCGAAAGAGCGCGTTCAGCACCGACGAGCCGCCGACGAGCTACGACGACATCACCACGTACAATAACTTCTGGGAGTTCGGCACGGCGAAGGACGACCCGGCCCGGCATTCGAAGGACTTCGAACCACGACCGTGGCGCATTACCGTCGACGGGCACGCGGAGAAGACCGGTTCGTTCCATTTCGACGACTTCATCAAGCCGTTCGATTTGGAGGAGCGCATCTACCGGATGCGCTGCGTCGAGGCGTGGTCGATGGTCATCCCCTGGGTCGGCATTTCGCTTGCCGACGTCGTCAGGCACTACCAGCCGTTGTCGAACGCGAAGTACGTCGCGTTCGAAACGCTGCACGACCCGGTGCGCATGCCCGGCCAGCGGCGGCCGGTCCTCGAGTGGCCTTATCGCGAGGGTCTGACCATCGCGGAAGCCACCAACCCGCTGCCCATACTCGCGGTCGGCCTGTACGGCGAAGCGCTGCCGAACCCCAACGGCGCCCCGATCCGGCTGGTCGTGCCCTGGAAATACGGCTTCAAGGGCATCAAGAGCATCGTGCGCATCAGTTTCGTCGAAGAGCAGCCGGAGACCAGCTGGAACATGGCGCAGCCGTGGGAGTACGGCTTTTATGCCAACGTCAATCCCGAAGTCGATCATCCGCGCTGGAGCCAGGCACGGGAGCGGCGCATCGGCAGCGGCCGTTTCGTCGGCAAGCAGCCGACGCTGATGTTCAATGGCTACGGGGAGCACGTGGCGCACCTCTACAGCGGTCTCGACCTGCGCAAAAACTACTGAGCCTTGGACACGCTCACGCAGATCCGCTTCGTCTGGAAGCCAGTGGTCTTCGTGCTGTGCCTGTTGCCGGGCCTGCTGTTGCTCGGCGACACCTTCGAGATCAGCGGTGCCCTCGGCGCCAATCCCGTCGAGGAAATCCAGGACCGCCTCGGCAACTGGGGCTTGCGCTTCATCATGATCGCGCTCGCCGTCACGCCCCTGCGGCGGCTCACCGGCTGGCCCTGGCTGCTGCGGTTCCGGCGCATGCTCGGCCTGTACGCGTTTTTCTATGTGCTGCTGCACTTTCTCGCCTGGCTGATCCTCGACCAGGGCGTGCTCTGGTCGGCGATCGTCGAGGACATCGCCGGGCGGCCGTTCATCACGATCGGCTTTGCGGCGCTCTTGATCCTGGCCGCGATGGCGGTAACGTCGACGAACGGCATGCGGCGCCGGCTGGGCAGGCGCTGGCAGCAGCTACATTACGGGGCTTACGTCGTGGGCGTACTCGGCGTGTGGCATTACTGGTGGCAGGTGAAGAACGACATCCGCGAACCGCTGATCTACGCCGCCATCCTCGCGGCGCTACTCGGCCTGCGGCTGTGGTTCCGCGCAACCCGTCGAAAAAACCGATGAATGCCGAGGAGAAAGCGATGCATGGCTGCCGTTCGTCGTCTGGCAAAATCGGCGCGACCGGCCATCCATTGCGCGCCGAGCGGGGCTCCCCGGTGCTTCTCCAAGGTGTCGCGGGAGCCTTGAAACCGCCGCCGGCGCCATCATTTCCCGGTCTTGGTTTATATTCGGAGTTCCGACTATGTTCAAACGCGTAATGCTGTTCCTTGCCACCAACCTGGCCATCGTGCTCGTGCTGAGCATCGTGCTGCGGCTGCTGGGTATCGACTCCTATCTCGACGAACAGCAGGTCGGCATCAATTACGAGGCGCTGCTGGTGTTCTCGCTGGTACTCGGTTTCGGTGGCTCGTTCATCTCGCTCGCGCTGTCGAAATGGATGGCCAAGCGTTCCACGGGGGCGCGGGTCATCACCCAGCCGCAGAACTCGGCCGAGTCCTGGCTCGTCGCGACGGTCGAACGGCAGGCGCGCGAGGCCGGTATCGAGACGCCGGAGGTGGCTATCTACGACGCGCCGGACATGAACGCGTTTGCGACCGGTGCGCGGCGGAACGCCGCCCTTGTCGCCGTCAGCACCGGGTTGCTGCGCGGCATGCCGAAGGAAGAGGTGGAAGCCGTCCTGGCACACGAGATCGCGCACGTTGCCAACGGCGACATGGTGACGCTCACGCTCGTGCAGGGCGTCGTCAACACGTTCGTCATCTTCCTGTCGCGCATCGTCGGCCACTTCGTGGACCGCGTCATCCTGCGCAACGAGTCCGGCTACGGGCTGGGCTACTTCGGCGCGGTGATCGTCGCGCAGCTGGTGCTCGGTATCCTGGCCAGCGTTATCGTCATGTGGGTGTCGCGCCAGCGCGAGTTCCGCGCGGACGCGGGCTCGGCGAAGCTCAACGGCCGCGAGCCGATGATCCGGGCCCTGCAGCGCCTCGAGTCGAACGTGCCGTCGCAACTGCCGCAGGAGATGCAGGCCTTGGGCATCTCGGGGGGCAAGAGCGGCCTGATGAAGCTGTTCATGAGCCACCCGCCGATCCCGGAGCGCATCGAGGCGCTGCGGCGGGCCTGATAGCCTCGCCTCTCAATTGAAAGCCGGGCAATGCCCGGCTTTTTTTTGGTTCTTCGCACTTAGCCGGGGAAGGCGGCCTTGATCTTGAGGAAGAAGTATTCGTCGTCCCTGAATCCGTAAGCGGTGCGCTTGATGACCTTGATACGGTTGTTGATGCCCTCGATGAGGCTGGTGTGCAGGGGCCATCGAGCGTGAGCAAGGATGCCGTGCAAGTAGGGCTTGAGGCGCTCGGCGAAACGCATCAG
>DATIUU010000081.1:0-12609 GCA_035466635.1 Woeseiaceae bacterium | reverse complement strand
ATGCCGCAGTAACGGTGCCCGGCGACAAGTCGGTGTCGCACCGCGCGATCATGCTCGGCAGCATCGCGGAAGGGATTACCGAGGTGAGCGGGTTCCTCGCGGGGGAGGATTGCCTCGCCACCATGAGCGCTTTCCGCAGCATGGGTGTCACGATCGAGCGCCCGGCGGAGACGCAACTGGTGGTTCACGGCGCCGGCCTGCATGGCCTGCAGGCGCCGGGCGCGGACCTGGACCTCGGCAATTCCGGGACGGCGATGCGCCTCATGGCAGGCGTGCTGGCGGGGCAGGATTTCGCCGCGACCCTGACCGGGGATGCCTCGCTGACCGGCCGTCCCATGCAGCGCGTCATCACGCCGCTGACGCGGATGGGCGCCGACATCGATAGCCGCGATGGCAAACCGCCGCTCCGCATCCGCGGCAATTCGCAGCTCCGGGCGATCGACTACACCTTGCCGATGGCCAGTGCGCAGGTGAAGTCGGCGGTCCTGCTCGCGGGGCTGTACGCACACGGCCGGACCACGGTGACCGAGCCGGCTGTCACGCGCGACCATACCGAGCGCATGCTGCGTGCGATGGGCGTGGCCGTTGCCGGGGGTGACGGGCGCATCGGCCTCGACGGGCCGGCGCGGCTGCAGGGCTGCCCGGTGCGTGTGCCGGCGGACCTGTCGTCCGCCGCGTTCGTGATCCTCGCGGCCTTGCTTGCCCGGGAGGCCGACATCCTGATCCGCGAGGTGGGCGTGAACCCGACGCGCACGGGGGTGCTCGACATTCTCGAGGCGATGGGGGCCTCGGTTGCGCTGGAGCACCCGCGCAAGCTGGGCGAGGAACCGGTCGCCGATATTCGGGTGCGCTCCTCGCGACTCCGCGGCATCGAGGTGGATCCCGCGCTGGTGTCGCTCGCGATCGACGAGTTCCCGGTGCTTTTCGTCGCGGCCGCCGCCGCGGAAGGGGCGACGCGCTTCACCGGGATCGGCGAACTGCGCGTCAAGGAAAGCGACCGCATTGCCGCGATGGCGACGGGCCTCCGGGCGCTGGGCATCCGCGTCGACGAATTCGACGACGGGGCGATCGTGCACGGCGGGCGGTTCGGCGGTGGCGAGGTGCAGAGCTTCGGTGATCACCGCATTGCAATGTCCCTCGCGGTCGCGGGCACGGTCGCCGAGGGCCCGGTGACCGTGCACGACGTTGCGGCGGTGGAAACCTCGTTCCCGGGCTTCGCGGCCTGTCTCGCAGGCACCGGAGCCGACATCCGCGGCGTAGCGGGGGATTCGGCGTGACCCGGCTGCCGCCGGTCATTGCCATCGACGGGCCTAGCGGCTCCGGTAAAGGCACCATCGCCCGCCAGGTCGCGGCCGCCCTCGGCTGGCACCTGCTGGACAGCGGCGCGCTGTACCGCCTGCTGGCACTCGCGGCGATGCGCCGGGGCATCGACCTGGACGCAACCGCCCGGCTGGCCGAACTGGCGGCCAGCCTCGAGGTCCGGTTCGGCGTCGACGCGGCGGGTGAGCAACTCGTGTGGCTGGACGGCGAGCCGGTCGGCGGCGAATTGCGCACCGAGGACGCCGGCCGCGGCGCCTCGACCGTGGCCGCGCTGCAGCCCGTGCGGGACGCGCTCCTGGGGCTGCAGCGCAGCTTTCGGCGGCGCCCGGGGCTGGTCGCCGACGGCCGTGACATGGGCACCCACGTGTTCCCGGAGGCCGAGCTCAAGGTGTACCTTACGGCCAGCGCGGAGGAGCGCGCGCGAAGGCGGCATAAGCAGTTGAAAGACAAGGGTATTGATGTTAGCCTTGCCGCCCTTTCGCGGGACATAGAGGACCGTGACCGGCGGGATTCCGAGCGATCGGTTGCGCCGCTGCGGCCGGCAGAGGATGCCAGGGTTCTGGATTCCTCGAACCAGTCCATCGATGCCGTGACGGAAACGGTATTGGGCTGGGCGAGGGAAGTGCTGGCCGCAGAACTCTAGATTTCACCAGGAAAGGAATGGGCTGAATCGGACAAGGAGTCCGGTTCTTTTTCGTAGTGTCCGTCAGCCACAGGACGTGGTGTGACGTTTTTTGGGAATGGGCATTCGCAAACGCGGAGCCCTTTTGGTCAATTACATGTCTGAAAGTTTTGCTGAGTTATTTGAAGAAAGTTTTGCCAGTCAACAGATAAAGCCCGGATCGATCATCAAGGGCATTGTTGTCGCAGTGAATGACGATGTCGTAATCGTCAGCGCCGGTCTCAAGTCGGAGGCCGTCATACCTGCAGAGCAGTTCAAGAACGACATCCGCGGAGGCGAGCTCTCCGTCGGAGACGAAGTCGAGGTCGCACTGGATGCCGTCGAGGACGGCTTCGGCGAGACCCGGTTGTCCCGGGAGAAAGCGATTCGCGCTCGTACCTGGATCGAACTCGAGAAGGCGTTCGAGAAAGGCGAGGTTGTCGAAGGCGTCATCAACGGGCGCGTCAAGGGCGGCTTCACCGTCGAGATCGACAACGTTCGCGCATTCCTGCCGGGTTCCCTCGTGGACGTACGGCCCGTGCGCGATCCCGGTTACCTCGAGGGCAAGAGCCTGGAATTCAAGGTCATCAAGCTCGACCAGCGGCGTAACAACGTCGTCGTGTCGCGGCGCGCGGTCGTGGAGCAGGAATACTCCGAGGAACGCGAGCAGTTGCTGTCCGAATTGCAGGAAGGCAATAACGTCAAGGGCATCGTGAAGAACCTGACGGATTACGGCGCCTTCGTGGACCTCGGCGGTATCGACGGGCTCCTGCATATCACCGATATGGCGTGGAAGCGCGTCAAGCATCCATCGGAAGTCGTGAACGTCGGCGACGAGATCGATGTCAAGATCCTCAAGTTCGATCGTGAGCGCCAGCGCGTATCGCTGGGCATGAAGCAGCTCGGTGACGATCCGTGGAAGGATCTTGCCCGGCGCTACCCGCCGCAGACGCGCCTGTTCGGCAAGGTCACGAACATCGCCGACTACGGCTGTTTCGTCGAGATCGAGGACGGTGTCGAGGGTCTCGTGCACGTCTCCGAAATGGACTGGACCAACAAGAACGTCAATCCGTCGCGCATCGTGCAGGTTGGCGAGGAAGTGGAAGTCATGGTCCTGGAGATCGACGAGGAACGGCGCCGCATCTCGCTCGGCGTCAAGCAGTGCAAGTCGAACCCCTGGGCCGAGTTTGCAGCGACGTACAACCGCGGCGACAAGGTTGCCGGCCAGATCAAGTCGATCACCGACTTCGGGATCTTTATCGGTCTCGACGGCGGCATCGACGGGCTCGTGCACCTGTCGGACATTTCCTGGGACGCACCCGGGGAAGAGGCGGTTCGCAACTACAGCAAGGGCCAGGAGATCGAGGCGGCCGTTCTCGCGATCGATGCCGAACGCGAGCGCATTTCGCTCGGCATCAAGCAACTCGAGAAGGATCCGTTCTCAGCCTGGCTGGCCGAGCATCCGAAGAACTCGATCGTCACGGGCACGGTCACCGAAGTCGATGCGCGCGGCGCGCTGGTCGATCTCGGCGACGGTGTCATCGGCTCGCTGCGGGCGTCGGAACTGGCGCGCGGCCGCGTAGAGGATGCACGCATGGTCCTCAAGGTCGGTGAGGAGATCGAAGCCAAGTTCACCAACGTCGATCGCAAGAACCGTTCGGTTCAGCTTTCGATCAAGGCGAAGGAGGTTTACGAGGAGGCCGAGGCGATCAAGGACTACAAGTCCGAGGCCGGTACGGCGCCTGTCGGCACCACGCTGGGCGAGCTGCTCAAGGAAAAAATGTCCGGCGGAAGCAAATAATACGTAAAAAAGGTAGCCCGGACCCTTCGGTCCGGGCTATATTTGTCAATACTATCGGTGAGTTACGTGCCCCGGCCAGGACCGAAGTGAAAAAATGACAAAATCCGAACTCATTGAAGCAATCGCCCGCAAGCAGAAACACCTCCCAGCGAAAGACGTCGAACTGGCGGTCAAGCATATGCTTGACCTGATGAGCGACTCGCTGGCGAAGGGGGAGCGGATCGAGATCCGCGGCTTCGGCAGCTTCTCACTGCATTTCCGGCCGCCGCGTATCGGCCGCAATCCCAAGACCGGCGAGGCGGTGGCACTCTCCGGCAAGTACGTCCCGCACTTCAAGCCGGGCAAGGACCTGCGCGAGCGGGTCAACGACAGCCGCCACTTTCCCATCAAGAACTGAAGCGCGCCCCCGCAGGCGCTGCCGGTTACCAAACGGGCGCTAAAGCAATACACTCTCATCCTGCCACGCGCAGAACCGGCAGCTTTGGAGTGAGCGAATGTTGAAAAGAGCCGCCCTGATTTTACTGTTGATCGCCATTTTCGGCGTCATGGTCGTGTTCTCGTACCTGAACACGGGCGACGTCGAGGTGAACCTCGCATTCGTCAGCGTCACGACATCCGTATCCATTGCTTTCACCGTGACGCTCGTCGTCGGCTGGCTGCTGGGCGTCGTCAGCATGGGTTTTTTCGCCCTGCGGGTCGTCAACGAACGGCGCACGCTGCGCCGGGCACTGCGGGTGTCCGAGTCAGAGGTGACTTCGCTGCGCAACCTGCCGATGTCCGATGCCGACTGAATCCACGTTCCTGCTCGCCGGGCTGTTCCTGCTGCTGGCTGCCGCGGGCTGGGCCATGGGGCGCTTCGGCGAACGCGACGAGGACGCGCGGCCGCCGCCGCTGAACATCGACTACCTCAAGGGGCTCAACTTCCTGCTCAACGAACAGACGGACCAGGCCCTGGAGCACTTTCTCGAGATGGTCCGCGTGGACGACAAGACCATCGAGACCCACTTCGCGCTCGGCAGCCTGTTCCGGCGCCGCGGTGAGGTGGACCGCGCGATCCGTATCCACCAGAACATCATCGCGCGCCCGGACCTCGCGGCGGAGCAACGCGACCAGGCGCTGCACGCACTGGCCAAGGACTATCTGCATGCCGGCCTGCTGGATCGAGCGGAAAATCTCTTCGTGCGGCTGTCGCAGGGGTCGCGCTACCAGGTGCAGGCGCTCGAGGCCCTGTGCCGCATCTTCGAGCAGGAAAAGGAATGGGAGCGCGCGATCGACGCGGCCGAGAAGCTCGAGGTGCTCGGCGGACGGTCGCTGGCACTGCAGATCGCACACTATTACTGCGAACTCGCGGAAGCGGCGGCGCGCCGCAACGACTATGCCGCGGCGCGTGGGTACGTCAAGAAAGCACAGACGGGCCGGCCGCGAACGATGCGCGGCGCCCTGACGCGGGCGCACATTGCCCAGGAAACCCACGACAGCAGGACCGCCTTGCGTCTCTATCACCGTATCATCGACGAGAACACCTACCTGATCGCCGAGGCGCTGCCCGAGATCGTCGCGATCTACACGCGTGAAGGCGAACTCGCCGAACTGGAGCGGGCGCTCAAGTCGCTGCTGCGCAAACACCCGGAAATGAGCGCACTGATCGCCTACACCGCGATCGTGAACGACATCGGCGGGGTTGACGTCATCGATGAGGTAGTGCGGCAGTACATGCTGCAGGAGCCCACGCTGGCCGAGTTCGTCGACCTGCAACGGCTCTCGGACCAGGGTCAGGACCAGGAAGAGTCGGTACTGGCCAAGATCCGCAAGGCGCTTAGCAAGCTGGCGACGGCCTCGCCGCGCTACCAGTGCCAGGAATGCGGCTTTTCCAGCCAGCGGCTCTTGTGGCAGTGCCCGAGCTGCCGCAGCTGGGAAACCCAGCGGCCGGCATCGCGGGTGCAGTTCGACACGGTTTTGCAGCACAGCATCACCCGTAACTGACCGCCCGCGGCTTGCGCGAATCCCGGACAAGCGCCCAGATTCTGCAGCTGTAGTAATCCCCGGGCGTACCTAAGCTCCGATAACGCGCCGCTGGCGCGTCAAATCCCAATTTGCAAGAGGAGCCTTCGAATGACCAACTGGATCGCAAGAACCGCCCTGTTCGTCCTGCTGCTGCCCGTCCTGGCCGTGGCGGCCCCCGTCAACGTGAACACAGCGGATGCGGAGACCATCTCCGAGTCGTTGCAGGGCGTCGGGCTGAGCAAGGCCCGGGCCATCATCGAGTACCGTGAGAAGCACGGGCCGTTCCGGTCCCCGGACGACTTGTCGCTGGTGAAGGGCATCGGCGAGCGCACGGTGGAATTGAACCGCGCGGACATCCTGGTAGCGCCGGCCGGCAAGCAGTAACAGCCGGCATCTGCGGGCGGGCACCGTGGCGGCGATTTCCGCACGGTGCCCTTGCCCGACGCGCGGCTTTTTGGAAAGAACAACGCGCCATAATTGGCTATCATGCGCCCCTCGTCAGCGAATGAGGGAGCGTGACAATGACTCACAAGATTCGGGCGGCCGTGTTTCCGGTCGCCGGACGCGGAACGCGGTTCCTGCCTGCCACCAAGGCTAGTCCGAAAGAGATGCTGCCGATCGTGGACAAGCCGCTGATCCAGTACGCGGTGGAGGAAGCCATCGATGCAGGCGCCACCAAGCTGGTTTTCGTCACCGGCAGCTCCAAGCGCGCGATCGAGGATCACTTCGACGCCGACGCGGAACTCGAGGCCGCCCTGAAAGCGGCGGGCAAGGAGGCCTTGCTGAAGACGATCCGGGATATCGTTCCGCCGGGCGTGACGTGCATCTACATCCGCCAGGGGGAGCCGCTCGGTCTCGGGCATGCCGTGCTCTGCGCCCGCCCGGCTGTCGGTGACGAACCGTTTTTCGTGCACCTCGCCGACGACCTGATTGCGGCAGACTCGCCCTGCCTGACGCAGATGGCCGCGGAACATGCGCGCCACGGCGGCGGTGTCATCGCCGTGGAGACCGTGCCGCCCGAGGAAACCTCGAGTTACGGCATCGTCGCGGTGGACGAGGCCGACGACAATCGTATCGTCCGCATCGTGGAGAAGCCGGCGCCGGAAGATGCGCCCTCGAACCTCGCCGTGGTGGGCCGCTACCTGCTGCCGGCCGCGATCTTCGACAAGCTCGAGACGACCGGGCGCGGTGCGGGCGGCGAAATCCAGCTCACCGACGCGATCGCGGACCTGCTGGACGAGTCGCCGGTCTACGCCTACGCGTTCGAGGGTGAACGCTACGATTGCGGCAGCAAGCTCGGTTACCTCAAGGCGACCGTCGCGCACGGCCTCGAACATCCGGACACGGGCGCGGCGTTCCGGGAGTACCTGACCGAGGTGATTGCGCGGTGATGCCGGTGCGGCTGTTCAGTTCAATGGTGCCGGCGAACCGGTTGCGCAAAGCGGCAGTACTCGCGCTGCTGTTGTTCCTGAATTCCGCCGCTGCGCAGCAGTCCTACCTGGTCGACTGGGACGCGGTCGGCCAGGAGGCGATCGACCATCTCGTCGAGCTCGTGAAGATACGATCGGTCAATCCGCCCGGAAATGAAACCGAGGTGGCCGAGTACGTCAAGGCGGTGCTCGCCGCGGAGGGCATCGAGTCCGAACTCTATGCGCTGGACCCGGCGCGCGCGAATCTCGTCGCACGACTGAAGGGCAACGGCACGAAGGAGCCGATCCTGATCATGGGCCATACCGACGTGGTCGGTGTGCAGCCGGACAAGTGGTACGCCGATCCGTTCTCCGGCATCCGCCAGGATGGCTACATCTACGGCCGCGGCACGCTCGACGACAAGGACAACGTCGCGGCCGGCATGATGGTGATGATCCTGCTCGAGCGCCTCGGCGTCGAGCTCGATCGCGATGTCATTTTCCTGGCCGAGTCCGGCGAGGAGGGCACCCCGGACGTCGGCATCAACTTCATGGTCGAAAAGCACTGGGACGCGATTGCCGCGGAGTACTGCATCGCGGAAGGTGGCCAGGGCGTCATCCGCGACGGCAAGGTGCATACCTTCGGCGTGGAAACCACCGAGAAGATGCCGCGGCGTGTCACGCTCGTAGCCCGCGGCACACCGGGTCACGGCTCGATCCCGCGTCTCGACAATACCGTGCTGATCCTCGCCAATGCGGTGGCCAAAGCGGCGGCGTGGCAGACGGAAATGCGACTGAATGAAACGACCGAGACCTATTTCCGCCGCATGGCGGCCATTGCGCCAGCCGAGGAAGCGGTGCTGTACGAGAATGTCGCCAACCCGGAGATGACCGAGGCCATCCAGCAGCAATTCCTAGAGACGTTCCCGTATCACTACTCCATCCTGCGCACCTCCGTCGTACCCACGGTGATCGACGCCGGCTTTCGCCGCAACGTGATTCCGTCGGAAGCCTCGGCAATCCTCGATATCCGCATGCTCCCGGACGAGGACGTCGAGGGTTTCTACGAGGACCTGGCCGCGGTCATCGACGATCCGCGCGTCGAAATCGTGCCGGAACCGATCTACCGGCCGGCGGCGCCGCCGTCGCAAATCGACAACGAGATGTTCCAGACGCTCGAACGCGTCGCCGTTGCAATGTACCCGGAGGCGACGGTGCTACCGATAATGAGTACGGGCGCGACGGACATGGCACAAATGCGCGCAAAGGGCGTGCAGTCGTATGGAATCGGGCCGGCGCGCACGATCGAAGAGATCAACAGCGGCTTCGGTGCGCACGGGGACAACGAGCGGGTCGCCGAGGATGCCTTCGTGAGCATGGTCGAGTACCTCTGGCGAGTGATACTCGAGATGGCGGCCAGCGAGTGATCCCGGAACGTTTGCGGCGCGCCGCGGTCGATACAAGCACGTTTTTTTTGATCCTCTCCATGTACCGGGGAATACGAATGAACAAGAACACGGTTATTGCGGTCTGGCTCCTTTCTCTGGCAGGCCTTGCCATCGCCGACGAAGGCATGTGGACCATCGACAACTTCCCGTCGCAGGCGGTGGCAGCCAAGTACGGCGTCAAGATCAATGATGCGTGGCTGAAATCCGCGCAACTCGCGACGACGCGCCTGGAGAACGGCTGCACGGGATCGTTTGCATCGCCGGACGGGCTGGTTCTGACCAACAATCATTGCGTCTGGGGCTGCATCCGCGATCTCAGCAGCGCGGGGCGAAATCTCTCGGACGAGGGCTTCATGGCGGCGAATCGCGAGCAGGAACTGCGCTGCCCCGGGCAGCAGATATCGGTCCTCGTGGATCTCGACGACGTGACCGGCAAGGTTGCCGCTGCGACGAAAGGGCTCGACGATGCGCAGGCGAACGATGCCCGCAAGGCCGCGCTGACCCAACTCGAAAGCGAGTGCGAGGCGAAGGCCGGTGGCGAACGCAAGTGCGAGGCGGTGGCCCTCTACAACGGCGGCCAGTACTTCATCTACAAGTACAAGCGCTACGACGACGTGCGTCTCGTGTTTGCGCCGGAGGTCGATATCGCGGCATTCGGTGGCGATCCGGACAACTTCAACTTTCCGCGCTGGAGCTTCGACATGTCGTTTTTGCGCGCCTATGAAGACGGCGAGCCCGCTTCGACCCCGGTCTACCTGCAATGGCGCCGCGGCGGCCCGAAGCTTGCGGAGCCGGTATTCATCTCGGGGCACCCGGGTTCGACGGACCGGCTGCTCACGGTTACCCAGCTCAAGATGCAGCGCGACGTCATGTGGCCGTTGTGGCTGCTGCGCTACTCGGAACTGCGCGGCCGTATGCTGGCCTGGGCCGATACCAGTGACGAAGCCGCCAGGGTCGTGCAGCAGCGCATCGCGGGCATCGAGAACGGGATAAAGGTGCGCCGCAATCAGCTCAAGGCGCTGCACAACGATTCGATGATGGCCGAGAAAGCGGCGCAGGAGCGCGATTTGCGTGCCGCCGTGGCCAGGGATCCCGAGCTGCAGGCGGCCTACGGTGACGCATGGGACCTGATCGACGCAGCCATCGCGCGCTATCGCAATTTTTACGAAGAGCACCTGTTCATCGAAAGCGGCGCCGGTCTCAACAGCGAGCTGTTCGATCATGCACGCACGATCGTGCGCGGCACGGCCGAGCGCGAACTGCCGAACGGCGAGCGTATGCGGGAGTACACGGACGCGGCGCTGCCGCAGGTCGAGCAAGGGCTTGCCGCAGCACGGCCGGTCGACAGGGAGTACGAGAAGCTGCGCCTCGCGTTCGCGCTGGAGAAGATGCGCGAGTGGCTCGGACCTGACAGCAAGCACGTGCACAGGATCCTGGGCAAGGAGTCGCCGCAGGCACTGGCTGCCACGCTGGTCGATGGCAGCCGCCTGGACGACCCCGAATTCCGGATGGCGCTGTGGGAAGGGGGCGTCGAGGCCGTGAAAGCGAGTGACGATCCGCTGATCCGGCTGGCGCTGGCGATCGATCCCGAGTCCCGCGCACTCCGGACACGTTACGAGGACGAGGTGGAAGCGCCGCTGACCCGCGGTGAGGAGAAGATCGCGGACGCCCGCTTTCAGATCTACGGTTCGGATACCTATCCGGATGCAACCTTCACGCTGCGCATAACCTACGGCGCCGTCGAGGGCTGGGAGGAGAAGGGCGAAATGGTCTATCCGTTCACACGCACGCGCCGGCTCTTCGAACGGGCGACCGGCCAGCGCCCGTTCATGTTGCCGGATACCTGGCAGGCAGCGCGGGAAGAACTCGATCCGGAGACACCGTTCAACTTCGTCGCCACGACCGACATTACCGGCGGCAACTCGGGCAGTCCGATCGTCGCCGCAGACGGCCGCCTCGTCGGGCTCGCATTTGACGGCAACATCCATTCCATCGCCGGGGACTACTGGTTCGACTCGCGCACGAACCGCACCGTGGGTGTCGACACCGCGATCATGCTGGAGGCGCTCGAGACCGTCTACGGGGCCGACCATTTGCTCGACGAACTGGTCATCGTCGACTGAGGGATGCCATGAAAGCCGGGGTGCTGGGCGCGGGTGTCGTCGGCAAAGTGCTCGCGGCCGGCTTCGCGGGGTATCGGCACGAGGTCCTGGGCGCGGTGGCGGGGGCGCGGGCCATCGCGCCGCCGTGCCTGCCGTACCGGATTCCCGGATTTACCCGCGGTCAGTGAGAACATGCCTTCAAGTTACTGAAATAAAAAGGAAAGCCTCGTTAAATGCGCCGTGGACCCGCCGCAACGGCCTAGGCACATCCCCCAATTGTGGATCGGCGGCTCCGCCGCACAATGAGTCGTGTAAGGTGGTCCGGTGGCGACTTCCGATACGAGCGATTGTTGGATGGACCGATTCAAATTCAGCCTGATGGGACTGGGCCTCGCCCTGCTGTACTGGTTCGCCGAATCGGCAATCCACCGTTTTGTCTATAACGAGGCATTCTTCGAAGTGCTGCCCTCGGACCACAACGAGTTCTCGATGCGCCTGCTGATCATCCTGCTCATCGTTGCGTTCGGTTTCTTTGCCGACGACCGGGCGCGGAAAATCCGCAAATCCGAGCAGGAGAAACACGCGGTTTACGTCGCGACCGTGCGCTCGACGCAGCACATCCTGAACAATCTCATGAACCAGTTGCAGCTCGCTTTTCTCGACCTGGAGAAAGAACACTGCCTCGAGAGCGAGACGCGCAAACTGCTCGAACGTTCGATCCGCGAGGGCAAGCAACAGGTCGAACGACTCAGCTCGGTTTCGGAAGTGACCAGCGAGACCATCGAGGATTCCGTCCGGCCCACGTGACCCGTGCGGCTGACAAAGCGCCTCTCCGGATACGGGAAAACGTCCCGGCCGATGCGCGGGCCATCGAATCGCTGTACCCGCTCGCGTTCCCGGACGAGGACCTGCTGCCCCTGGTGCGGAAGTTGTTGCGGGACTCCATGAACACGCTGTCGCTGGTCGCGGTCAGCGGGTCGGAGATCGCGGGCAACGTCATCTTCACCCATTGCACGCTTGACGACGGCAAGGTTCGCGCCGCATTGCTGGCGCCGCTCGCCGTGCTGCCCGATCACCAGCGACAGGACACCGGCTCCGCGCTCGTGCGCGCCGGCCTTGAGCGGCTGCGGGAGGACGGCATCCAGGCGGTGTACGTGCTCGGGGACCCGGCGTACTACCGCCGCCTCGGGTTTTCGCCGGAGCGCGCGGTCAGCACGCCGTGCCCGATGCCCCCGGAGTGGTCCGATGCCTGGCAGTCGCAGCGGCTGGTCGAAGCGGCCGCGCCCTTGAGCGGGCCCTTGCAGGTTGCGGATGCCTGGCTCGACCCCGTCCTGTGGTTGCCCTGACGGGGCCGAACGACACCAGCGTGCCCGACTTCCTGCAGGAGCGCCTCTCTCGAAGCAAGACCGGGGCTCGGGCGAGCAGGAAATCGCGGCTCGAGAGCCGCTCCTACAGTCGGCCGTTGATGCCTTCCCATGGAAACGCGGCTGTAGGAGGCTTCTCGAAGCGCGACGGCACAATAATGAAAAAGGCCTCGTAGCGGAGGCCTTTAATGGAATTTGGCTCCCCGGGCCCGCTCGGTGCGGCGCTCTTGCAACGACGTACGGTGGTTGATCCGAGCGGTCGGACGCGGGCGATAGAATCGCTGAATTCTACCCGTCCGGCGTGTGTGCCCCGGCACAATAATGAAAAAGGCCTCGTAGCTGAGGCCTTTAAATGGGAATTGGCTCCCCGGGCCGGACTCGAACCAGCGACCAATTGATTAACAGTCAACCGCTCTACCAACTGAGCTACCGGGGAATGGTATTTGACTGGAATCCCTGCAGATTCCGGCGTACTCAAGAGGGCCGCGATTCTCGTTCAG
>DATIUU010000080.1:0-1751 GCA_035466635.1 Woeseiaceae bacterium | reverse complement strand
TTCGCCAAGGGCGTGGAGCCCAAGGCGCTGGGCATCACGCTGGCCGGTCCCGGTCTCGGCAAGAGCGGGATCCAGGTCGGAGACTGGTAATCCATGTACCGAGCACCGTTCTCAGGGATCGGGCTCCTGCTGTTAGCCAGCCTGGCAACGAGCCCCGTCAAGAGTGAAGAGCTGAAGGATCTCTACTTCGGCGAGGCGCTGTATTACGCGCACCAGGGCTATTACTTCGAGGCGCTGCAGCGCCTCGATGCCGAGGTCGCGCAGAATGCCGCGCTCGACGAGCCCGAACTCGACACGCTCTGGTATCACATGGACGACGCGGAATTCTCGCTCGGCGATTTCGAGCTGCGCTACCGCATGCATCATCGGGCGGGGCGCGCCATCACGGCAGTGCTCGAGGGCGCCGTCGATGAGGCCGTCCGCAACGACGCGGCGTACCGGCTCGCGCGCATCCATTTCCAGAAAGGCCAGATGGAAGATGCGCTGCTCGCACTGGAACGCATCGACGGCAGGATTCCCGAGTCCATCCGCGACGACATTGAGTTCCTGCGCGCCAACGTTTATCTCGCGCAGGAGAAGCCGGCGGAGTCCTTCGAGGTACTGAAGCGGCTGCAGGGCTCGAAGAGCTACGGCGGATTCGCCGCCTACAACCTCGGCATCGCCTACCTGCAGGACGGCCAGCGCGAGCAGGCGGTCCAGCAGCTCGACCGCGCCGGGCAGATCGACTCCGGCGACCCGGCGGAACTGGCGATAAGGGACAAGGCCAACCTCGTGCTCGGTACGATCCTGCTCGAGGACGGCGAGTACGACAAGGCGATGCCGTACCTGGAGCGGGTGCGCCTCGACGGGCCGTTTTCGAACCAGGCGCTGCTCAGCGCGGGTTGGGCGAGCCTGTCCACCGAGAACTACGATCGCGCCATCGTCCCGTGGAGCATTCTCGCCGGGCGCGAGGTGACCGACGGCGCGACGCAGGAAGCCATGCTGGCGCTGCCGTATGCCTACGGCAAACTGGACATTCACGGGCGCGCGGCCATCCACTACGGCCAGGCGCTCGATGCGTTCGGCGCCGAGGTCGACAAGCTCAACGAGTCGATCGAGAGCATCCGCGAGGGCCGCTTCCTCGAGGCACTCGTGCGCGAGGAGATCCGCAAGGACAAGGACTGGGTCATCCGCCTGCGCTCGCTGCCGCAGACGCCGGAGACCTACTACCTGATGGAGCTGCTCGCCACGCACGACTTCCAGACGGGCCTGCAGAATTACCTCGACCTCGCGGACCTGCGCCGGAAGCTCGTGAGCTGGGAAACGAGTTTCGACGCGTTCGACGACATGGTGGTGACCCGGCACGACCATTACGAACCGCTGCTGCCGGACGTGGATGCGAAGTTCCGCGAGCTGGATTCGCGGCTGCGGCTGCGCAAGGAGCAGCACAAGATGCTCGTGAAGCGCCGCGACGACCTGCTGACCACGCCGCGGCCGGAATTCCTGGCGACGCCGGAGGAGATGGCGGTGCTTGCGCGCATCGAGTTCATCGAGGCGCAGCTCGCGGGCGCGTCGACGCCGTTCGAGGGTTCGCTGGTCCGGCGCATGGAGCGCCTCAAGGGCCTGCTCACGTGGACGCTCGAGACCGAGTACCACGAGCGCCTGACCGAGTTCGACCAGAACCTGCGCACGCTCGACGAGGCCATGGTCGTGGCGCAGGCGGAGTACGACGAGTTCGTGCGTTCGCGCCAGGCGGCCACCCACAGTTTCCA
>DATIUU010000079.1:0-6343 GCA_035466635.1 Woeseiaceae bacterium | reverse complement strand
ACCACCTCGTCAGCAAGTACACGAGCCTGATCGCCGTCGACAAGACGCCGGTACGGCCTGCCGGCGCCGCGCTCGCCCGCGAGCAGGTGCCGAACCTGCTGCCGTACGGCCAGGACATGAATGCGATCTTCGGCTTCCCGGCGACGGCGACCGGGGCCGACGTGCTGCAGCGCCGCGGGTTGCTGACGCTGCTCGCAGGCTTGCTGCTGCTCGCCGTGGCGGCCCTGCGGCGGGGTAACGGCCATGCGCGGCCGGCCTAGGACCGCGGGAGGCTGGATCGTGGCGTGCGTGCTCTGCCTCGGCTTCTGGCAGCTCGGCGAAGGTGCCTACATCCCGGCGAAGGCCTGGCTTGCGCAGGAACTGATGCAGCGCGCGTGGGACAGGGCCGCCGAAGGCAGCGAGCGCCCGGCACCGTGGCCGTGGGCGGACACCTGGCCGGTGGCGCGGCTGAAGGCGCTCGGCGGCGACATCGACCTCATCGTGCTCGCCGGCGGCTCGGGGCGCACGCTGGCGTTCGGCCCGGGACACCTGAGCGCGAGCGCGATGCCCGGCCAGCGCGGCAACGCCGTCATCGCGGGGCACCGCGACACGCACTTCAGCTTCCTGCAGCGCCTCGAGGTCGGGCAGCCGCTGGCGCTGGAAACGGTGGACGGGCAGAGCTACCTGTACCAGGTCGTGAACATCGAGGTAGTGGATTCCCGCCGCAGCAGCCTGCTGCTCGACACCGAGGACAGCGTGGTGAGCCTCGTGACCTGCTACCCCTTCGAAGCGCTCGAGCCGGGCGGGCCGATGCGCTACGTGGTCACCGCGAGGAAACTTTTCTGAGGGCCGCGGCGCGCAGGATGCCGGCGACGCTGACCGCGTCGGTGATCTCGCCGTCGTTGACGAGTTGCACGGCCTCGGCGAGCGGAAGCTTGCGAATCTCGAGGTCTTCCGTTTCCTCGAACTCGGTCTCGCCCTGCGTCAGTCCCTCGGCGATGTAGATGATGCCGACCTCGTCGGTGATCGAGTTGCTGGTGTGCAGGCGCATCACCTCCGACCAGCGCGTTGCCGTGAGCCCCGTCTCTTCCCTGAGCTCGCGCTTCGCGGCGTCGAGCGGCGACTCGTCGAGCGGTGCCCCGCCCATCGGCAGCTCCCAGGAATACTGGCCCAGCGTGTAGCGCTGCTGGCCGACGAGCCAGGTGTTGCCGTCGTCGTCCAGCGGCAGGATCGCGATGGCGCGGTTCTTGAAGTGCACGTAACCGTAGTGGTTCCTGCCCCCGCCCGGATTGATGACGTGGTCCTCGCGCACCTCCATCCAGGGGTTCTCGTAAACGGTGCGCGTGTCCAGCTGCTTCCAGCTCATCCGGCCCGCTCCGCCTGCCGCGTTTCGGCAAACAGCTTGAAATTGTTCATCAGGTCCTCGTTACGTTTACGAATGGAGCCCGCGAAAAAAATGCCGAGCAACCGGAAGATGCCCCTGAACGAGTGATTGCCATACATGACCCACCGTGTGCGGCCGTCGCCGGCGTCCTCGAAATGATTGACGATGAGCGCGTTGCCAACGTCCGACTCGTAGGTGCCGGCCATGAAATGCGGTTCGCGCCGCTCGGTGATGGTCTCGACGAGTCGTACCTTGCGGCCCTTCTCGTTGTAGACGAGCTCGGCGACGGCCCCGGGCTGGCCGTCGTCGCCGCTCCTGCGCGTAAACGACTCGAGCGTCGGCTGCCACGCCTTCATGTTCCGGGGGTTGTCGAAAGCCGCCCACACCGACGGCGGGTCGGCATCGATGACGATTTCGGTCCTGAACTTCATGGTTGCGGCCCATCCCAACTGTCGGCGGCAATGATAACCTTGCCCGATGAACTCACCCAAGCCGAAGCTCACGCAGGGGCCGGTCGGAGGGCACCTGGTCGACATGACCGTGCCCGTGCTCTTCGGCATCGCGACGATGATGGCGCAGGGCCTCATCGACACCTGGTTCATCGGCCGGGTCGGCGACGCGGAGCTCGCCGCGTTCAGCTTCGGTTTTCCCATCCTCATGATCGTCACGAGCGTCGCCATCGGCCTGGGGGCGGGGACGTCGTCGGTCGTGGCCCGGGCGCTCGGCGCGGACGACCATCGGCGCGCACGGCGGCTGTCGACCGACAGCCTGCTGCTCTCGTTCCTGGTGACCGCGGTCATCAGCGCGATCGGCATCATGACCATCGGCCCGCTGTTCCGGGTGCTCGGCGCACCGGCCGAACTGATGCCGCTGATCCGCGGATTCATGACCATTCTCTATGTCGGCGTGCCGTTCATCGTCGTCGGCATGGTCGGCATGGCGAGCATGCGCGCCACCGGCGATACGCGCCTGCCGAGCATGCTGATGATCCTCGCGGCGGTGCTCAACGTCATCCTCGACCCGATCCTGATCTTCGGCCTGGGACCGGTGCCGGCGATGGGGCTGAACGGCGCCGCGATGGCCGCGCTGCTCGCGCGCGCCTCGATCTTCGTCGGCACGCTCTACCTGATGCGGCACCGTCTCGACCTGGTGAGTTTCAACAGGCCGGACCCCGGCGAGATGAGACAGTCGTGGCGCGACATCCTGCACGTCGGCATGCCGGCCGCGGGCACCAACATCATCGTGCCGGTCGGGGCCACGCTGGTTACCGCCATGATCGCGCGCTTCGGGCCGGACGCGGTCGCGGGTTTCGGTGTCGCGAGCCGCATCGAGTCGATGATGCTGGTGATGTACTACGCCCTGTCGGCGATCATCGGTCCCTTCGTTGGACAGAACTTCTCCGCCGGCCGCGAGGACCGCATACTGCGCGCGCTGTGGCTGTGCACGGCGTTCTGCATCGCCAGCGGCCTCGTGATTGCGGCGCTCCTGGCATCGATGTCGGACTGGTTGCCCGGCCTGTTCAGCGACAGCGAGAGCGTGCGCCGGGTTACGTCCATGTTCCTGTGGATCGTGCCGCTCAGCTACGGCACTTACGGCATGGTGATGGTGATGAACGCGTCGTTCAACGGGCTCGGTTATCCGATGCCGGGCGTCGTCGTCAGCGTGTGCAGAATAGCCGTGCTCTACATCCCGCTCGCGATCATCGCGCTGCGGTTCTTCGACATCGCCGGGATCTTCGCCGCTTACGCGATTGCAAACATCGTGTCCGGTGTCGGTGCTTACGTATGGGCGCGCAGCACCGTGCGCAAGCGATGTGCCGAAGAGGCGACGTTGCGGCGCGCACCCGTGGAGGTCGCACCATGACCCTGCGCATACGCGATATCGATCACGTCGTGCTGCGCGTGACCAACCTCGAACGCATGCTCGGCTTCTATTGCGATGTCCTCGGCTGCACGGTCGAGCGGCGCAAGGACGACATCGGGCTGGTACAGCTGCGCGCCGGACGCTCCCTCGTGGACCTGGTCCCGGTCGACGGCGAACTCGGCCGTGCCGGCGGTGCCGCGCCCGGCCGCGAGGGGCGCAACATGGATCACATGTGTTTTCGCATCGAGACGTTCGACGAGGCGGCGCTCATCGACCACCTCGAAGGCCACGGCATCGAGCCCGGGCGGGTCAGTATGCGTTACGGGGCCGAGGGCAACGGGCCGTCGATGTACGTGCAGGACCCGGAAGGCAACACGGTCGAACTGAAAGGCCCGCCGGCTCCCGACCCGTAGGAGCGCTTCCCGAACCGCGACCAACGGCCTGTCCGTTCTGGAATATGTGAAATGCGTCGCGGATCGGGACCGCTGTCGCTGGCACTATTTTTTGCCATGTGGCATCGAGAGACACGGCATTCGCAGCAGGACGTACCGGGCGTCGCGGCGCATTCGCGCCGGGTTCGCGGCCATGTTCCCGCCGTATCGGGGAGGCGCACATGACCACGCTGGGCCTCGTGATCTTACTCATTCTCGCCGCGTACTGGTTGGGTATGCACGACGGGTTGACATCACGGCCGCCGGTATTGCGCGGCACCTACGACAGCGGTGAGCATGACGACCGGGTCGAGGAGTACGGCGACTGGCACTAGGCCGCGCCCCGAAATCCGTGGGTCGCGCCAGGGGCGACCGCAGCAACCGCCCTCACCCGGGTAGTCGAGGATCGACCTCCAGCCGGCAAGTCGTCCGCTTCTCGTGCTCGAGTAGCCGCGCTTTCACCCGGCAATAGTCGAATTGGCTTCACCCCGGTCCACTATTCGCTTCATCATCCTGTCACGAAGCAGGGACAGCGCCTTCCTGCTGTCATTTTCGAGCTCAGGAGGTATCGTCCTGAAAGCCGCAAGCATCGCAATGTCGTTTGCTTCTGCCAGGTGGATGTTCATTAACCGCAGTTCCTGCTCGATTCTGTCCAACGTCTGGCTCGACAAGTCGTTCTCCAATGATGCTGCCAAAAATCACTATAGGCGCTCCATTTGAGAAAAACAGCGACGCAGTAGGCTAATCGGCGTCAAGGCAATCAATCGATCAACCGCCTGCCTTTGCTGCCAGATTCGGCAGGACGCTGTGCCGGTAACCGATGTGCATGCCGATGCCGCGGCTTGCCAGGAACAGCAGGAAGGCGAGCCAGAGACCGTCGTTACCGAGCGGCTGCAGCACGTACCAGGCGGGTATGAATACCGCGAATGCCGAGATGACCATGATGTTGCGCATCTCGCGTGCCCGTGTCGCGCCGACGTACACGCCGTCGTAGAGAAACGACCAGACGGAAACCAGCGGCGACGCGATCATCCAGGGGAGGTAGCGCAGCGTCGTCTCGCGGACCGCGGGCAGATCGGTGAGCAGGTTGACGAGATGCGGGCCGAGCAGGAAGTACGCCACGCTGAAACCGGCGGCGAAGATCAGCGACCACCTGAGGCACAACGTGACGGAGCGCTCGAGCACGTCCAGCCGTCGCTGCCCGACGGCCTTGCCGACCAGTGCCTCGGCGGCATGCGCCAGCCCGTCGAGGCCGAACGTCGTCAGGTTCTGTAGCTGCATGAGTATCGCGTTGGCGGCGAGAATGAGGCCGCCCATGCGGGTGCCCTGTGCCGTGACGAAGGCGATCGTGAACATCAATGCCATGGTGCGGACGAACAGGTTGGCATTGATCGCGAAAAACGCCGCGTACTGGCGAAACTTCACGAACTTCTCCATCGGCCAGTGACCGGTGCGCCGGCGCAGTTCGCGAACCGCAAAAGCCACCGCGACGGCGAGGCCCGTGTACTCGGCGAACACGGACGCCAGCGCAACGCCGTCCACCTTCATCCCGAGGACGAGCACGAACAGGAGGTCGAGCAGGACGTTCGTCAGGTTGATGGTCAGGAAGATGGCCAGCGGCACGCGCGCGTTCTGCAGGCCGAGGAACCAGCCGACCATCACGAAGTTGGCGAGCGTGCCCGGGGCGCTCCAGATGCGAATCGCAAAGTACTCGAGGGCATGTTCCCGGAGGGCGCCATCTGCCCCCAGCAGCTTCATGGCAAGCTGCCCGACGGGCCACTGCAGCAGGATCACCGCCAGGGCGATCACCTGTGACACGACGAGCGCCTGGCCGAGCGATACCCGCAGGCCGTCATTGTCATCGGCGCCGTAGCGCTGCGCGGCGATGCCGGTCGTGCCCATGCGCAGGAAATTCACGCCCGTGTAGAGGAAGCTGAAGATCGTGCCGCCGATGGCGACGGCCCCGAGGTAGACAGGACCTTCGAGATGGCCGACGACGCCGGTGTCCACCATGCCGAGGAGCGGCACGGAAATGTTCGACAGGATCATCGGCGCCGCAATACGCCACACGTCGCGGTCGCGCGGCAGGTCGGTCGCCGTCACGAGGTCTCGCTCAGAACGGGATGCCGAGCCGCCGGTACAGCACCGAAAGCAGCCACGCCGGGCCGATCATGATGAGCTGGAGGTCGGTCAGCAGCGGGTGCAGCCCGGGCTGGTGGCGATGCCCGAGCCACAGGCCGAGCACACCGCCGGTTATGAGCCCGCCCGCGACGTGCGGATGCGAGTACAGCGACTGTTCGAGCCACAGCTGGAACGCGGCGACGCCGAGGATGAAAGGCAGCATGCCGATCGCGATCGGCAACGAGATGATGAAATAGTAGACGGCCGCCGCCATGAGGAATGCCGTGCCCCAGTTCAGCAACGGCGATATCTCGTAGAACTGCTCCGGCACCGGCAGCGACCACAACAGCCCCACCATTCCCGTGATCACGAGCGGCACGGCCACCCAGTACAGCGCCGGCGAAGTCAGGTTGTCGTTGATCTCGGCATAGCGCTCGAGCCAGCCGTCGCTGTCAGTCATCGGTGCTCCCCGTCATGGCGCGTATTTGACCACAAGGTACCGGTTAAGTGTGCGTTCAGTCACGGAGCGCTATAATTCGTACTGTAAACTCGCAGGCGAGCATTC
>DATIUU010000078.1:0-1826 GCA_035466635.1 Woeseiaceae bacterium | reverse complement strand
ACGAGGCCCAGGATACTCGCGGCAACCAGCTGCGGGATCACGATGAAGAAATTGAAGATGCCCATGTAGACGCCCATCTTGTGCGACGGCAGGTTGCTCGAGAGCAGCGCGTACGGCAGCGACAGGATCGACGCCCAGGCGATGCCGACGCCGATCATGGGGACCAGCAACAGCTTCGGATCGGCGATGAAATAAAAGCTCACCAGGCTGACGCCGCCGATCGCGACGTTCAGCATGTGCGAGACGCGGCAGCCCAGGCGGCTCGCGACGAACGGTATCGCGATCGCCGCGAGCGCGGCAAAACCGTTGTAGGCCGCGAACAGCACGCCGACCCAGTCCGCACCGTTGTTGTAGGCAGCCGAACTCGTGTCCGACGTGCCGTAGTGATGGCTGGTCACCGCGGCCGTGCCGTAAATCCACATGGCGAACAGGGCGAACCAGGAAAAGAACTGCACGACGGCCAGCTGGCGCATCACCCTGGGCATGTGGAACAGGTCGTGCACGATCTCGTACAAGCCGTTCTTCGTGTTGCCGGCGCGCTGCATGAACGCGGTAACGACCTGCAGCAAGCCGAACGCGACGAGGCCGCCGGCGAGGACGTAGAGCTGCTTGTCGAGGCCCTGCTGCAGGATCGCGAACCAGCCCGCTGCGCCGGCGATCGCCCAGGCAATACCGCCCTTCATGTACTTCGCCGCGGGCCGCAGCGAGGCGTCTTCGGCGACGTGCTCCGGCGGCCTTGCGGCGTCGAACTCGGCGAGTTCCTGCGGCGAATACTCCCGGGTACGCAACACCGTCCACATGACGGCCGCGAAGAACACCGCGCCGCCGAGATAGAAAGACCACTTGACGGAGTCCGGGATCTGCCCGGGGGCGGCCGTGTTCGCGACGTCGAACCAGTTGCTCATCATGTAGGGCAACGCCGATGCGACGACGGCGCCGATGCCGATGAAAAAGCTCTGTGTCGCAAAGCCCGTCGTGCGCTGCCGCTCGGGCAGCATGTCGCCGACGAATGCCCGGAACGGCTCCATGGACACGTTGATGCTCGCATCCATCACCCACAGCATGCCCGCGGCCACCCAGAGCGTCGGCGAATTCGGCATCGCGAACAGCGCCAGCGACGCGAGGATCGCGCCAACGGTGAAATACGGCCGGCGGCGCCCGAAGCGACCCCAGGTGCGGTCGCTCATGTAGCCGATGATCGGCTGCACGATGAGTCCCGTGAGCGGTGCGGCCACCCACAGTATCGGCAGGTCGTCGATCTCCGCGCCAAGCGTCTGGAATATGCGGCTGACGTTGGCATTCTGCAGCGCGAACCCGAACTGGATCCCCAGGAACCCGAAACACATGTTCCAGATCTGCCAGAAGGAAAGCGGTGGCTTCTTTTTCATGGTCGCTGTGCTCGCTTGTCGGGCTGCAGCCGAACGGCGGCGCCGCCACCAGCGGCAAGCGCCAGCTCCAGCGTATCCTCGCCGCTCAGCGTACGCTCCTCGATCACGTAGTCGTAGGGGTTCGATCGCCAGTCGGCATCGTCGCCATCGCGGTAGATCGTCGCGACGTAACGCCTGCCCGGCTCGAGGAACGAGAGCGGCACCGAGACCGCCCGCGGCCGGTCGCCGCTGATCGCGCCCACGTACCAGTCGTCGCCTTCGCGCTCCCGTCTTGCGAACACCGCGAACTCGCCGACCTCCCCGTCCAGGGCGATGCTCTCTTCCCAGTCGGTCGGCACGTCCTCGATGAAGCGGAACGCGTCCGGCCGCTGCTCGTAGTTCCGGGGCAGGTCCGCCGCCATCTGGATCGGGCTGTAAAGGACCACGTAGAGCGCCAGC
>DATIUU010000077.1:0-7964 GCA_035466635.1 Woeseiaceae bacterium | reverse complement strand
TTGCCTTCGAGCCATGCCTTGCGGCTAAGCGCTTTGCGACTCGCTGAACGTTACAAGATTATCGGCGGGGTACACTAGTTACGGCGCAGGTGGTAGTCGAACGAGGGCCGCGAGCTGCCCCAGCGATTGTTGATCCAGAGGATCAGCATGCCTTCGACCCAGCGGGCGTCGCGCAGCGGGCCGACGTCGATCGGTTCGAGGCCCATCCCGGCGACGAGTTCCGCGACCTTTTCCTTGGCGCGCGCGTTGTCGCCCACCAGCGGAATCGATACCGGTCCGCCGGCCGACGCCGGATCGACCATGGTCGCCCAGTTCAGGGTGTTGAAGGCTTTGACGACGTAAGCGCCGGGCGCGGCAGCCTGGATGATCTCCGCATTGGACGTGTCAACGGCGTGCTCGAGGCGGTTCATGCGCCGCTCCAGCGGGTTCGTCGGATCGATGATGATCTTGCCGGACAGGTCGCCGAGACTCCTGGTGATTTCCTCGACCATGAGGCCGGGTACGGCCAGCACGACGATGTCCGCCTGCGCCGCGGCGTCCGCCGGCGTCGTGGCGGACGCGCCGTCGCCGGTCTTTTCGACCAGTTCCTTTACCTTGGTGCGTCCCGGCTCACGTGAGCCGTAAACGACTGTGTGCCCCTGCGCGGCAAATTCCGGCCCGAGCGCGCCGCCCACATCGCCGGTGCCGATGACGGCAATCGTGTCGGCGGGCACGGGTGCACCCAGTAGCGAGATGACGGCGGCTATAACGATCCGGTACGACATGGCCGAGCTCCTCTGTATGAATGCGCCCGATTATACGCACAGGCTTTCAATACCATATGGCCATGTCGAAACCGCGTGCGTCGAAGACCGGCATGCTGGGCAGGCGCTCCGCGCGGCTGGTGGCGATGCGCTTCGCCGACCACAGCATCGCGAACGCATCGAGGATGTCGTGCCGCGACGCCTCGGCGTGCCGGAATGCCGTCAGTGCCTGGTACAGGGCATCGGACGGATAAACGTCGCACAGGTAACTCAGCTGGTCGCGAAAGCGCGGCGTGCCCTCACCGGGTGCCTGTTCGCGAAGGCCTCCCTGCAGTTCCAGGAAACTCAGGCGCGGGTGTACTTCGTACAGGAGGTGTCCGGAGCCCGGGTTTGCCCGCAGGTAGGCATGCACCTCGCGGACCTTCTCTGCCGGGCGCCGGTAGCGGTCGCGCATGCCGGCCTCCGCGTCGTCGCCCGCCTCCGCGGGCAGCTCGGCGCGGCTCAGGGGCACATCCACGGCGACCACCTCGTAGCGGTCGAGTCGCTGCATGGCTTCCTCGAACGTCGGCGCGACGAACCAGCTCCACGGGCCCGGCAGCGGGGTTTCCCGCAGCACGAACCAGCCAGCCTTCGATCCCAGGACAGCTGCCAGTCTGCTCATCTTGCTCACCTCACGACGGTTTTCGTAATGCGGGCAGCTTACGAGCCGCGCGTGCGAGGGTATTGTCCGATTACCTCAGCGTTGCGGCTTTCGGCCTCAATTCGGCAGGGCGCGGCAGCTATCGGTTCGCGGCGCTGACGGGGCCGCGAAATCGGCGCCTGCGGCGTAAGTCCCCGGCTTATGGAAAATGGTGCCGGGAGGATTGCGAGAGACCGTTCGCGGGAAGGCTTATAATGACCGCCATGCGACCGCCATTCGCCCTTGTTCTACTGCTCGGATTCCTGCTCTCCGGCTGCGCGGAGAAAGGTGAAGGCGTGTACAGGACCTGGGTCGGCCCCGACCGCTCGACCATGGCAATCGTGACCCTGCGCCTCGGAGAAGACGTAAAGGACGTCACCCTGCGCGAGCGCGTGTTGCCCCGCTCGGAGTACGGCACGCTCCTGCTGGTGCCCGGCCAGTACACCCTGTACGAGCACGACGGCGCCAGCATCGGGATCACCATCCGCCCCGCGCTGATCAACGTGGAAAAGGCGCGAGCGAACGGCGAATTGATCCTTGGACATACCTACATCCTGCAGGCCGGCAAGTCGAAGCAATCCGGCGATCGGGCCCTGTGGATCGAGGACGCCCGCAGCGGCGACGTGTTCATCGATACGCGGTGACGCGCCTGACCCCGGTGAGCGCCGGCTTGCGTTAGATACCTGCAGTGCCATCCAACCGGGTTTATGCGAATGAAAAACACCTGCCTCGTCCTTGGACTTGCCATGCTATGCACGGCCTCCGGGTGCGCACCCGATGAGCCGGGCGTTGCCGGGCCCCCGATCCAGGCGCAATCCACGGCGGAGCCCATGAAACCCGACGTCACGTTGACCAACACCTACTGGAAGCTCGTCGAACTGAACGGCGGAGCCGTAGAGCCGGGCGAAGACAGGGAACTGCACATGATCCTGCGTGGCGAGGACGAGGTCGGCGGATACGCGGGCTGCAACCAGTTCATGGGTTCGTTCACCGTGGCGGCCGATGGGCTCTCTTTCGGGCCGATTGCGAGCACGCGGCGCCTGTGTGCGGAGTCCATGCAGCAGGAGCACGCCTTCCTGCAGGCGCTCGAGAACGCGCAGCGCTTCTCGATCGCAGGCGAGAATCTCGCCATCGAGAATGCCGGCGGCGAGATTGCGATGCGCTTCGTCGCCGTTTACATGCAGTGACCAGGCGGCTGTGCGCGATGACGTCCGTCATGCGCTCGGAGCACCCTTGAGGCAAAGCGGACCCGGGTAACCGCTCGCGCCGGTTTCAGACGCCCTCCAGCGGATACGGAAAGTCCTGCGGCGGCGGCAACCCGTCCTCGACCCAACTGCGGATACCCGCATCGCACAGCGCGTAGCCCCAGTTGATGAGACGGCGCTGCGTTACCGTGTCCTTCGCCTCGAGGTCCGTGCGGATGCCCGCGAGTTCCTGCGTGCGATTGAAGGGGCAGGGCAGGCGGTCCTTCACCGGGTACTTGCGCACGTCGGTGCGCATGCTCCAGTACGTGCCGTGGTGCTCGTGTTCCACGAACGACGTCAGCAGGATACGCTTGCGCAGGCTGCGCACCTGGTTGTTGATCGTCTTGACGACCCGGTAGGTCTGCAGGATCCAGTCGGCTGAAACTTTCTTCTTCGCTTCGAGATCGCCGCCGGCATCGGAGCAGATGATGGTCTTGTAGTTCTTGAACACGCTTTCGAGGCCGAGGTTGTCGTACACGCCGCCGTCGGTCAATAGCGGCCGGGTCGTGAATGGCGGTCCCTGCAGGCCGTCGCCGCTGCCCGGCGTGAAGTCCTCGTCGCGGTACTTGAACCTCGCCGGCGACAGGAACGGCGGGAACGCCGACGAGGCCCCCACCACCTGCGCGATGGTGTCGGTCGGTTCCTCGATGCGGCCCACGCGCCAGTCCCGCGCGGCGCGCTTCGAAAAGCTCCACAGCGCGCCGGACTGCAGGTTGGTGGCGTTGAAAACGAAATCCGGCGTCTTCGGCAGGTTCTGCAAGGTGAGGTCGCCGAACAGGCGCTTGCGGTAGACGCGCACGACATGCTTGTTGACGGTACTGAAGATGATGGCCGGCAGCCCCGACCAGATTGTCACCGTCGAGCGGCGGGCAAAGGCCTGGATCGGTTCGGCCACGTGCTCGCGGAACCGCCCGGAGACCCCGGGCGAATCGACATCCAGCTTGTCCCAGGCAAGCCCCAGGACCCCGGCCGTGATCGACCCGCCGGACACCGAGGAGACGCGTTGCAGGGAGCCGAGCTCGCCGCGCTTGCCCCAGCGGTGCTCGCTGCCCAGGTAACCGAGCTCGGCCAGCCGCCAGACGACCCCGAGGTGAAACAGCATGGCACGGTAGCCGCCGCCCGAGAGGCACAGGCCGATGCCCTTGCGGAGCACCGGCTCCATCGGCGCTTCGGTACTGACCGGTGTGAGATCGAAGTCTGTCATGGTGACATCGCATTATGGACGAAAGCACGCCACTGTAGGAGCGGGCCTCGGCCCGCGATCGATGTCAGCCACGAACCACTCGCGGTTCGAGAACCGCTCCTGCAGTGCACGCATCGGGTCCGGCGGATTGCGATTCGAGAACCGCTCCTTGGGTTGTCGTCCAGCCCGCGCGCCCAAAAAAAACGGGCCCTCGATGAGGGCCCGTCCGGTTTGCCCCTGGTGGGAGGGCGATCAGTCGAAGTACATACGCAGCGTGATGCCCCAGGTACGCGGCTGGTTGGGGTAGCCGCTGAAGCTGCCCGCCTGTGCGACCGACGGGAAAGCACTCTGCAGGTATTCGTCGTCGGTGAGGTTGCGGCCCCAGAGCATGGCTTCGAAACCGTTGTCCCAGCGCATGCCGACGCTCGCGTTCCAGGTGCTGACTTCGCGCGAGGCGATGTCGGCGGGTACGTTCTCGATGACCTGTACTTCGTCTTCGAAGATGTACTCGGCGCGGACGAAGGCGCTGGCCGAGCCGATATCGAACGTGTACTGGCCGGTCGTCGTGAAGCTCAGCTCGCTGATGCCCGGCGGCTTGGTGCCGCTGAGATCGGTCGGGCCGTTCGGCCCCTGGGCGCCGACGAACGAGTCGTACAGCGGATCGAGCCAGGTGCCGGCGAACGTGAACTGGAAGCTCTCGGTCGGGTACCACACCAGGTCGAGTTCGAGGCCGTCGGTCGATTGCTTGCCGGCATTGGCGAGGTCGAATCCCGTGCCCGTGAAGATGTTGGACTGGAAGCCCTCGATCTCCTGCGAGAACAGGGCGACGTTGAGCCTGCCCGTGTCCCAGCCGGTCTTGAGGCCGATTTCGTAAACCATGGATTCTTCCGGATCGGCGAAGCGCGTGCCGGGTACCAGGTTGTTCACGGTGAGTCCCGCGGTTTCGAGCGCCGGGATATCGGCGGCGAACGGCTTCGAGTCGCGCGACAGGTTCCACGACGAGGCCTTGAAACCCGTGCCGGCACCGATGTAGATGTTCGTGGCGTCGGTGAGGTCGTAGGCCAGCCGTACCGTCCAGGTGGTCTCGCTGTCGTCGGTGTTACCCGTCTCGACCGAGTTCGGGAAGTCCACGAACGGCGGCAGGAACTGCACGGGTCTCAGCGCGAGCAGGCTGTTACAGGCCGGCGGCGGGTTCGTCGCGCTGCATTCGACCGTGCTGAGTGCCTGTGCGGTGCCGGCTGCGCCGGGATTCGCGGCAATGTTCGGCGGCGTCGGCGGCAGGCCCGTGAGCCCCTGGAAGATGAAGCCGAAGCCGACTTGCTCGAGGCTGAGCGCCGAGAAGGCGTCGGTGCCGTCGATGGCGACGAACGCGTCCTTCTCGTCCTGGGTGTAGTTGGCGCCGAGCGTCAGCGTGGTGCGCGCACCGAGGTTGAAATCGAACTGCGCGAACAGGGAGGTCGCGGTGTTGTCCATGCCGGAGAACTCGGTGTTGCCCTGTCCCGCGGCGAAGAACGTGCCCGGTGGCAGGCCCAGGCCGGCTTCGATCAGGCCCACGGGCGACAGCACGGCGGGGTTGGCGATCTCGATCGGCGTGTAGGTACCGGCCAGCGTCTTGGTGAGGATGTCGACATAGGGCCGGAACGCATCCCCGTAAGTCAGGCCGCTCCGGGTTTCGACTTCTTCGTCGAAGTAAAAGGCGCCGAGCATCCAGTCCATCGCGTCGGTGGAACCGGCGAGACGGAATTCCTGGGTCAGCGTGTCGATCGACGTGTCGGTCAGGTTGCCGGAGACGTCGCTGATCAGGCGGGCGCTCGTGAAGTCGACGTCCGCGTTGTCGAAGCGCTCCTGGTTACGCAGCGCGGTGATCGACGTCAGCGTGACGGCGTCGGACATGTCCCAGTCGAACTGCGCCGAGAAGCCGCTGTTCTCGACTTCGTTGATGGGATCGAAATCGTAGAAGTTCTCGTAGGCGAACGGCGCGTTCGGCACGACCCGGCCGCCGGTGAGCGCAATGGCTACGCCGGTCGGGCCGAGTACCAGGTTGGCGACGCCGCAGCACTTCTCGTCGAACTTGTCCCAGTCGCCGATGAGGCGCATCGAGAAGGTGTCGCTCGGCTCCCACAGGAACTGGCCGCGCACACCCTGGCGATCGATCTCGTTGATCTCGGAACCGTTCTCGAGGTTCGTAAAGTAACCGTCGCGCTGGTTGATGCTGCCCGACAGGCTGAAGGCGGTGGTGTCGGACAACGGCCCCGTGATGTCGCCCTTCAGGATGATCTGGCTGTAGTCGCCGTAGGTCGCGCTGACCGAGCCCTCGTAGTTATCGAGATTCGGCTTCGCCGTGACGACATTGATGACGCCGGCCGACGCGTTCTTGCCGAACAGTGTGCTCTGCGGTCCGCGCAGAACCTCGATGCGTTCGAGGTTCGGGAAGTCCGAGAGCGCGGCCGCCGAACGCGAGCGGTACACGCCGTCGATGAAAACACCGACCGACGGCTCGATACCGGCGTTGTTAGCGCCGTTGCCGAAACCGCGGATGATGAAATTGACGTTGCCGCTGGTCTGCAGCTGGCTTATCCGCAGCGACGGCACCAGGAACTGCAGGTCTTTCACATCGAGCACCTGCGAGTCTTTCATCGTATCCGCTGATACGACGGACACGGCAACCGGTACTTCCTGCAGCGTCTGTTCGCGCTTCGTTGCGGTGACCAGGATCTCCTCGAAGATGGAAACTTCTTCCTGGGCAAACGCAGGCAGCGCCAGCGATGTGGCGACGAACGCGAGTACGCCACGAGAGATGGTCTTGATTGTCATTGGTGATCCCCCACCAGAGGTTGATAAAAACCTAGATATTTCCTGAGGGTATGCGATTCAATTCATGTTAGCAATAGACCGGGTCACGGTCTCGCGTACAAGCCTCGGCGGCGGCCGGATTTAACCTGCTCCGGCTTCATCGCGCCGCCGCTGCGATGCTAGACTCTCGGCTTCGGCGAGCGATCCTCTGGCCATAAAAATGCATAAGCTAATCAAAGAACTCCGGCGACGCGAGGTGTTCCGCACAGCGGGCCTCTACGTCGGTGTCGCCTGGATTGCCGTCGAAGTCGCGAGCGTTATTTTCGACGCCTTCGACGCCCCGGGCTGGGCGCTGCAGGCGGTCATAATACTCGCCATCATCGGCCTGCCCGTCACCATCGTCCTGGCCTGGATCTTCGATATTTCCGAAAAGGGCATCGAGGTGCAGGCCGATGCTACCGACACGATGGTCATCCCGTTCGGCGGCCGGCGCATGGACTTCGTCGTCATCGGCGTGCTGACGGTGGCGCTGATCTTCTCTGTCTACCTCAACATCGCGAGCAAGGTAGAGACCGTCGATGCGCCGCTCGAGCCCCTCTCGATCCTGATCGCGGACTTCGACAACCAGACCGGCGACCCGCTGTTCGAGGGCTCGCTGGAGCAGGCACTGCAGATCGGTCTCGAAGGCGCGCCGTTCGTATCGAGTTACGAACGAGGCATGGCCAAGCAGGTGGCGCAGGAGCTGCAGTCGACCGACAAGCTCGACGCCGGTACGGCGCAGCTCGTGGCGACGCGAGAGGGCATCAAGCTGGTGCTTGCCGGTTCGATCGTGCCGGACGGCAGCAAGTTCGACCTGGCCGTCAACGCGATAGCGCCGCGCAGCGGCGAAGTTGTCGCCGAGGTGGACGTGACGGCCGGCAACAAGCTCGAGGTGCTGTCCGCGATGGGCGAGCTGGCCGCCGATCTCCGCGAGGAACTCGGCGACAAGTCCGTCAATCGTGACGAACTCGAAATAACGGAGACGTTCACCGCGATGTCGCTCGGCGCGGCCAGGCAATACGACGCCGCTCAGCAACTCCAGTACCAGGCGAAATTCGAGGAGGCCATCGACCACTATCGCAAGGCGATCGAGGAAGACCCTGGGTTCGGCCGCGCCTACTCGGGCTGGGCCGTCTCGGCGAGGTCGCTGGGACGGGTCGAGGAAGCGACCGAGGCCATGGAGCAGGCGATGGCGAATCTCGGCACCATGACGGAGAGAGAACGGCTCCGCACGCAGGGTATCTACTACTGGGGCGTCACCCGCAACTTCCAGAAGGCAATCG
>DATIUU010000076.1:0-7495 GCA_035466635.1 Woeseiaceae bacterium | reverse complement strand
CAACACGGACCGTTTCTACTCGATCCGCGACAAGAATGTGTTCAATACGCTGACACAGGCGGAATACGATGCGTTCACGCCATACACCGAGTCCGATCTCGTCGAAATCAGTGGCCAGGTCGGCACCGCGATCGGCCCGGGTAGCGCGGGCTGGAAATTCACGCTGCCCGCGGACCAGAAGGTGTTCTCGAATTCGGTGACGTTCAACAACGAGGTGTTCTTCGTCGCGTTCTCGGCCGACACGGCCGGCGCCGCCGTCTGCTCGGCCGGCCTCGGCCGCAACTTCCTGTACCGCGTGTCGGTCATCAACGGCGACCCGATCACGGATCTCGATACCATCGTGCCGGGCGACGAAGACAACGAGCGCGTCGAGGAACTGGCGCAGGGTGGCATCGCACCGTCGCCGGCGTTCCTGTTCCCGAGCCCCGAACCCGGTTGCACCGGCGGCGAGCACTCGTCGCCGCCGATCGGCTGTATCGGCGTCGAGTGTTTCGACCCGGGCTTCGAGAACTTCCCGGTCCGCACGCTGTGGACCCAGGACGGAGTCGAGTGATGAACGGCAGGCAGCGCATGCAGGCGAAACTCGTGCACACGATGCGGGGCATCACGCTCATCGAGCTGATGATCGTGGTCGTGATCATCGGCTTCATGGCGGTGATCGCGTACCCGAATTATCGCGAGTTCGCCGCGCGTGCGAAGCGCAACGAAGCCAAGGCGGCGTTGCTGCAGATCGCGACCAACCAGGAACGCTTCTACCTGCAGAACAACACCTACACCTGTGACATGACGCGGCTGGGGTTTGCGGCTGCGGCCGGTTTCGTCACGGAGTCCCGCGCGTACACGGTCGACGTGACTGCCTGCAATGCCGATAATTTCACCGCGCAGGCGGTCTACAACAACGCAGACGCCGAGGCCGGCAAGTGTGGCACGTTCCAGATCAACGGCCGCAACGTCAAGACGTCGGCGCCCCTCGCAGACTGCTGGACTCGTACGCGATAGAAGACCGCAGCTTACGTAACCGGGCCTTCGGGCACTATTCGGGCGGCGCCTCTTCCGGGGGTGCCGCTTTTTCCTTGCCCGACAAAAACAGCGAGTCGATGATCAGCAGCGCCGCGCCGACCGTGATTGCCGAATCGGCGACATTGAACGACGGGAACGCCCAGCTGCCGAACCAGACCTGGATGAAGTCGGTCACGTAGCCGAGCCTGATCCGGTCGACGAGATTGCCGAGCGCACCGCCGAGCACGAACGTCAGCCCGGCCGAGAGCACCAGCAGGTTGCCGGCACGGATACGCCACAGCCATACCACCAGCGCGGCGCTCACGACCGAGGCGAGCACGACGAAGAACCAGCGTTGCCAGCCCCCCGCGCCGGCCAGGAAACTGAACGCGGCACCGGTATTCTGCTGGTGAGTCAGGTTGAGGAAGCCGTTGACGGGTACGTCGCCGTACAGCGGTATCCAACGGATAACGGCCGCCTTGGTCGCCTGGTCGGCGACCACGATGACGGCGGCCAAGATCATCCATACGACGAATCGCTTGATGCCCTGTTTTGATTCCAAACCCTTCACTTCCTCAGGCGCCTGTTGCGAGCGCGGACCTCGCATTTTCGGCATCGACGCCCATTTGCGCAACCAGGTCCTCGACGAGATCGAATTTCTCCTGCTCGCGCAGCCAGGCGATGAAGTCGACGTGGATGTACTCGCCGTAGATGTCGGCGTCGAAATCGAAGATATGCACCTCGAGGATCGGTTTCCTGCCCGCGAAGGTCGGTCGCGAGCCGACGCTCGCGACCGCGTCGTGCGGCCCGCCGTTGAGCCCATGGACACGCACCGCGAAAATGCCCGTGACCGCGCTCTGCCGGCGGCGCAGATCGACGTTCGCCGTCGGGTAACCGAGCGTGCGGCCGACCCGGTCGCCCTTGACGATCTTCCCGGACATCCGGTACGGCCGTCCCAGCAGCTTCGCGGCCGTCATCATATCGCCGCGGCCGAGCGCCTCGCGAATCGCGGTGCTGCTCACGCGCACGCCGTTGACGACCACGCTCGGCACCTGCTCGACGTCGTATCCGAGCACGCCGGCGACGGCGTTGAGGTGCTCGATCGTACCTTCGCGGCGGCGCGCAAAATGAAAGTCGTCGCCGACGACGAGATAGCGTGCATTCAGCCCGTGAATGAGAACGCGGCGGACGAAATCGGCGGCAGGGATCTCGCGCATCGGGGCCGCGAATCGCGGGCAATAGAACAGCTCGATCCCATGGGCCTCGAGGCTGTCGAACTTCTCGCGGAAACGCATGAGCCTTGCCGGCGGGCGGTCGCCGCCGAAGAACTCCTTCGGCGTCGGCTCGAAGCTCATGACGACAGGCGTCAGCCCCGTGTCGTCCGCAACGTGGATGACGCGCTCGAGCAGTTGCTGGTGACCGAGGTGGATGCCGTCGAAAGCGCCGATCGTCACGACGCTGCCGCTATCGAGGGCCGGGTACGGCAGGTCCTCGAGATGCCGCACAAGCCGCACGTCAGTTCTGCCTCAGGCGGAAGTCGCCGGTGCGCATGCCCAGCACGAACAGCACCGCGAAGTAAGCGGCGACGGCGACGACAATGGCCGTTGTGAGCCAGGTGGCCCGCTCGGCGACGCCGCTCTCAAGCCACCAGGCAAGCGGCCGCTGCAACGCGAACAAGGCGGCAGTCATCACGACGTTCGCCACGGCCGTCCGGAATAACAGCACCGGCCAGCCCTTGCCGTGGCGCGCCACGCCTTCGCGCCGCAGGCCGCGATAGAGCAGGTACGCATTGAGCAGTGCCGCCACGGAAATGGCCAGCGCGAGCCCGGCGTGCGAGCCTTCGAAACCGATGTACGTCAGGTACCAGGCAAGGCTGACGCTCAGCAGGAAGTTGACCGCCAGCGCGATCAGTCCGATCCGCACCGGCGTCCTCGTGTCCTCGCGGGCGAAATAGGCCGGCGCGAGTATTTTCACGTAGGAGAACCCGATCAGCCCCACGGCAAACGCCTGCAAGGCCAGCGCCGTCATGCGCACGTCGTCGCCGGTGAACGCCCCGCCGTAGAAGATCGTGGCGACGAGCGGCTCGGCGAGTACGACGAGCCCGATCGCCGCGGGCACGGCGATGAGGAACACGAGCTTCATCGACCAGTCCAGCGTATCGGCGAACTCGTCGTGCAATTCATTGGCAGCCTGCCGCGCCAGGTACGGCAGCGTCACGGTGGCGAGCGCGATGCCGAACAGGCCGAGCGGGAACTCCATCAGCCGGTCGGAGTAATACAAGAGGCTGATCTTGCCGACGCTGAGCATCGACGCGATGATCCCGCCGAGCAGCACGTTGATCTGCGCGACCGACGAACCGAAGATTGCGGGCAGCACCAGCCGCGTGACGCGCCGGACCCCCTCGTGCCGGAAGCCCCATTTGGGGCGCGGCAGCGCGCGGATGCGCATCAGGAACGGCACCTGGAACAGCAGCTGGCAGAACCCCGCGACGAACACGGCATACGCGAGCCCCATGCCGGGCTCCTCGAGTCGCGGTGACAGCCAGACGGCGCCCGCTATCAGGACCACGTTGAGGATGACCGGCGTGAATGCGGGCACGCCGAAGCGGCCGTAGGTATTCAGGATGCCGCCCGCAAACGCCGTCAGCGACACGAAGAAGAGATAGGGAAAAGTGAACCGCAGCATCAGCGTCGCGAGATCGAAACGGCCGTCCTCGCCGATGAACCCCGGCGCGACGATCGCCACCAGGAGCGGCGCGCCGACCACGCCGGCCAGCGTCACCAGGAACAGGATCAGGCCGAACGTGCCCGCGGTGGCGTCGACGAATTCCCGTGCCTCCTCGTGGTCGTGCTGCTCGCGGTAGCGGGCCATCACCGGGACGAACCCCTGCGAGAACGCCCCCTCGGCGAAGAAGCGCCGCAACATGTTCGGAATCCGGTTGGCGACGAGGAAAGCATCCATGACCAGCGAGGCGCCGAAGAACCGCGCGAATACGACGTCGCGCACGAGCCCAGGATCCGCGACACGAGCGTCATGCCGCTGACGACCGACGTCTTCGCGATCAGGCTCTGCCCGGAAACCCGGCTCGGGTGGACGCCGGCGCCGGCGGGCGCGGCGTCGGGGGCTTCTTTTTCGGTCGGCATCAGGCCGCCCAGTTTAGCCCAGAAAATTCATTGAATCAGGCATTTAGACATTGCGCCCGGGTACCGTGCCGGGGCCCAATCAGGCGTTGACATTCCCGGGCCGGCCGCGAATAATACGCGGCTCTTTGAGAGCTCGACACGGAATTACCAGTGGCTAACATCAAGTCAGCACAAAAGCGCGCCCGGCAGGCCGAGAAGACCCGCAAGCACAACATGGGCCTGCGCTCTAGCATGCGTACCAGGATCAAGGACGTCATCAAGGCCTGCGACGCGGGTGACAGCGAGGCGGCACAGGCGGCCTACACGGCAGCCGTACCGGTCATCGATTCGATGGTCAACAAGGGCATCGTCAACAAGAACAAGGCCGCCCGGCACAAGAGCCGCCTGAACAAGCGCGTCAAGGCACTCTCCGCGTGAGCCGGCCCGCATCCGGACCGAAAAATGCCGCCCCGAGGGCGGCATTTTTGTTCGCGGTTCGAGAACCGCGCCTACAACCACGACCTGTCCTGTAGCAGCGGGCCTGGGCCCGCGATCGGCCGCGGTTCGAGAACCGCGCCTACTTCCAGCAATCCCTGCCCCCGCCGCTGCTGCCCTTCGTCAGCGCCTGGTTCAGCGTCAGCGAGCCACACTCAGCGTCCCTTGCGGCCTGGCCGTTGAGCGGCGCCGCCGTGATCGTATAGGTCGTCGCCGTGACGTTGGACAGCGCGACCGAGTAGGTGCTGTCGGAGCTGGCGGCGTTCGCCATGGTCCGGCCGTCGTCCGCGATCACCAGCGGGTTTGCCGCGAAACCGAGGTTCGTCAGGTCGTTCGTGAAGCGCTTGTTGTCCATGAAGAACTGCTGCTGGCGGTCGGCGACCTGCAGGAGCATCGATGCCGCCGCCGTGCGCTTGGTATCCACGACGTAGTTCATGTAGGACGGGTAGGCAAACCCGGCGATCAGGGCAAGGATGACGAGGACGATCATCAATTCGATGAGCGTCACGCCGCGCTGCCCGGGGAACAGTTTTTCTGAGTGCATCGATGGTCTCCCTGTGACGCTACGGCTGGGTGGGTGCGGGGCTCGGCGTCGGCGCCTGGACGTCGGCGTCTTCGCTGAGGTACCAGTAGGTGCGCCAGCGCGTTGCCGCGTTGACGTCGTCGATCTGCAGGTCGGGCCGCAGGATCTTGTTCGGCGGTATCGATACGACCTCGGCCGGTATGCCCGCCGAGATCAGTTCGACGCTGCGATCTTCCTTCGAATTCGGCGCGTCGGCATCGTCCGAGGTATCGTCGCTGGTGTCGTAGTTGATGACCGCAGTGCCGTCCTGCAGGGCGACCGCGTACAGCCGGCCGGCGCCTTCGGACGGCGCGCAGGCCGTCGCGGCACTGCCGCCTCGCGGCAGGTAGGACGTAAAGAACACCTTGCCCGTCACGGTGAGTGCGGTCGCCAGTATCTTCTCGCCCGAATCCTCCATGTTCAGACGCCAGCCGTTCGCGAGGTTGACGGTGCAGGTGCCGCCGTTTTGCAGGCAGTTGCTCGTAACATCGCCGAAATCAGCGTGCTGCAGCCCGGTGTCGACGCCGCTGCCGATCGCGGTTGCGCGGTCCTTGATCATGTACATGTAGTCGGACGTGACGCCGCCGGAGTCGAGCGGGTTGGCGCGGTTGCCCGAGCCGACCACGACGCCGTCGAAGAGCACGTAACCGTCCTTGCTCGGCACCAGGTCCGGCCGGTGGAAGAACCGGCGGTCCGTCGCGATGCCGCTACTTCCCGACGAATGGCGGCCAACCGACGCGAGCAACGAGAGTTTCCACTTCGAGGTATCGTCGCCGCCGATATCGGCGCGCCAGATGTTGCCGCCCGTATCGCCGACCACCATGCGATCGGTGTACCCGTCGCCGTCCATGTCGGCGACCGTCAGCGTCGAGGGGATGCTGTCCGTCAGCCGCGGATGCTCATAGACCTGCGTGCCGGCACCGCCGGACCCGCGGCGTGCCTTCCAGATCAGGCCGCCCGTTACCGCATCAACGACGAACAACGCATTGCCTTCGCTGTCATCGGTGCCGACGCCGCCACGCTTGTCCTTGTTCATGTCGTAGCCGCCCGCGAACATCACGGCCGGCCGCGCGCCGCTGGACGTCCTGACCAGGCCCACGCGCGGGTTCGAGAAGGTGTAGCCGAGCTCGGCGAAGTCCCCGCCCTTCTCGATCATCCACATCAGGCGCGGCGACTCGGGATTCGTGACGTCCAGCGCGTAGTAGGCTTTACCGCCGCGGCGCATGCCCACGTACAGGAAGACGCGGTCGCCGTCGTTGGCCACGATGTTGCCGTCGTAGTTCTTGTCCCAGATGAACGCGACCGGCGCCCCGTCGAGCGTGTACGGGTGTTTCATGCCCGTGCCATTGGCGCGCAGGATTTTCTGCGCCGCCATCGACTTGCGCGGCATGAAGGCCCACACTTCCTCGCCCGTGTCGGCGCCGCTGGTGCGCGTGTTGCGAATCAAGCGCAGCATGCCGTCGTTCGACGCTACGGCGACGTAAATCGCCGGGTTGTTCGGCTCGCTGAATCCGCCGATGGCGCCGTAGTTGATCGGCAGCGGCCGCGAATGCAGCGGATCGCCGAAGATCCACTCGCGCGCCTCGCCGGTCTCGCTGTCGCCATCGAGATCATCCACGTCGAGACCGCGGGCATAGGCGATGAGCTCGGCGGCCTCCGTGACAGTTGCCGCGTCGAGATCGGATTGCAGCTCTGCAGCGGTCGTCAGGTCGACATTCAGCGGCGCAAGTATCGACGACGTGCGGTCGAAGTAAATGCGGCGGCCGCCGAGCCCGTTGGCTTCGCCCGGGCCGCTGCCGAGGAAGCCCGGTATACGCTGGCCCGCACCGCCACGCGCGACCGTCCGGCCGTCGCGGGCGACGACTTCGCCCGAGTCGAGGTCCGGCGGCGGCAGTGAGCCCGGATCGGTCCAGTTGGTCAGTGCGTCGAAGCGGATTCGGCCGTCCGCGGCAACGGCCGGGTCGCCGAGTGCGTCGACGATCGTGCCCGCCGCCGACGAGCTGTTGGCGCCGGCAATCCTGAGCTTCTTGACGTTGCCGACCCAGTACGGGCGCGCCTGCTCGTCAACCTGGAACAGGGCGATGTAGATGTTGTCCGTGATCTCCGCGCGGTTGAAGACGTTCACCGGAACGGAGGCCGCGACGAAGGTTGTGCTGACGCTGAGGATCTGCTTGAAGATCTCGTTCAGCGTGGCAACGAGCTCGTCCGGGTTTTCGCTCAGCGCCAGTGGCACACCCGTGCCGCCGGCGCGCGCATAGCCGGTGGTCGTCGTGTTGATCTTGGTGCCATCGACGATGAAGTAGGAAATAACGTTCTG
>DATIUU010000075.1:0-3859 GCA_035466635.1 Woeseiaceae bacterium | reverse complement strand
TCGCTCGCCGCCACGATGCCGTCCAGCGGTGAATCGCTGGCGACGTCCTGGAGCCGGCGGTTCTCGGCTTCGAGAAGGCTGATGCTGAACGCCCGCTGGACGATCAGCTTGAGCGTGTCGGTATCGACGGGCTTCTGGTAGAAATCGTAGGCACCCAGCGCGACCGCGCGCAGGGCGTTTTCCTGGTCGCCGTGGCCGGTCACGACGATCACCTTGGTGGCCGGCGAGAGCTTGAGAATGTCCGAGAGCGTGAGCAGCCCTTCGTCGACGCCGTCGGGCTTCGGCGGCAGGCCGAGGTCCTGCAGTACGACGGCGGGCTCGTGGCGCCTGAGTTCGGCAATCGCCGCTTCACGATCGCCGGCGGTATGGACGTCGTAGTCTTCGAAACACCAGCGCAACTGGCTGAGTAGTCCCGGATCATCCTCTACGATCAGGAGTTTGTGAGCCTGCTCGCCCATTTCGACCTTTGCATCCCCAAGCGACGTTCATGGTGCCACGCCGGCGTGGTCCTGTGGAGGGTAGCGGTCACGGCCGAAAGTGTGAGCTGTGACGCCCGTTATGTCGCTACGCGGTCCACGTCCGGGCCCCGCGATGTTACATAAGTCCCGCAACGCGTCAATCAGGACCCGACGTATAGGTATTTTTGCGTAGTTGCGAATAATTCTCATTTGCATTAATGTCCGCACATCCCATAGGACAACGCTCTCCGGGGGAGCCGATGAATCAAAACCTCAACCGCGCCGTCCGCGGCGCACTGCTCGCAACGACCCTTGCGCTGCCCTTCGCCGCGACCGCGGCCGAGGATGGCGCGGCAACCACCATCGACACGATCACGATCTTCGGCCGCCAGGCCGACGTCGCCGACGTGCCCGGGTCTGCCCACAGGGTCGACAGCGAGGAACTCGCCATCTTCAACACGGCCGACATCCTGCGCGCGCTGCGCACGGTGCCGGGCGTCTACCTGCAGGAAGAAGAAGGCTTCGGGCTCAGGCCCAACATCGGCATTCGCGGCTCGGGGCTCGACCGCAGCGCGCGCATCGCGCTGCTCGAGGACGGCGTCCTCATCGCGCCGGCGCCCTACGCCGCACCGTCGGCCTACTACTTCCCGACGCAGCGGCGCATGAGTGCGCTCGAAGTCCTGAAGGGACCGGCCTCCGTGGCGGTCGGGCCGCGCACCACGGGCGGTGCGCTCAACATGATCTCCACGCCGATTCCCGACGCCCTGGGGGTGATGGCCGACGCGCGTATCGGCGAGCACGGTACGACGGACGTCCACATCCACGGCGGTAACCGCGGCGAGCGCGTCTCGTGGCTGCTGGAGACCGTGCACGCGGGCAACGACGGCTTCAAGACCATCGAAGGGCCGGTCGGCGGCGACACGGGTTACGACCTCGAGGATTACGTCGCGAAACTGCAGATCGACAGCGACCCGCGCAGTTCCCTTTACCAGAGCCTGCGCATCAAGCTCGGCTATACCGAGCAGGACTCGAACGAGACCTACCTCGGCCTCACGGACGAGGACTTCGGCACAACGCCGTACAACCGCTACGCGGCATCGGCGAACGACAACTTCCAGAGCGAGCACGAACTGTACCAGGCGACCTACGTGATCGATCCCGGCAACAACTGGCGTGCACAGGTCACCGCCTACCGCACCGACTTCTGGCGCAACTGGTACAAGCTGCAGTCGGTCGGCGGCGAAAGCATCTCGGACGTACTCGAGGACCCGGCCGTCTTCGCGACCGAACTGGGCTACATGAAGGGCATCACGAGCCCGGACGATGCCATGCAGATTCGCGCCAACAACCGCGATTACTACTCGCAGGGCGTGCAGGGCAGCATCCAGTGGGACACGGGATTCGGCGACACCGACATCGGCTTCACGGCCGGCTTCCGAATCCACGAGGACGAAGAGGACCGCTTCCAGCACCAGGACGGCTACCGCATGGAGGACGGCACGCTGGTATTGACGACGTTGGCGGCACCCGGCTCGCAAACCAACCGCGTCAGCCGGGCGGACGTTCGCTCGCTGTTCGTGACAGCGGAAATCCGCAGCGGTAGCTGGATACTGACCCCGGGCGTGCGCTTCGAAGACATCGACATGACGCGGCTCGACTATTCCACGAGCGACCCGTCGCGGAGCCAGGGCCCGAGCCGCGTGCGCGAGAACTCCACGCAAGCGGTGATACCTGGCATCGGCGCACTCTACCGGGTGACGGACGAATGGCGCCTTCTCGCTGGCGTACACAAGGGCTTCAACCCGCCCGCGCCGGGGAGTTCAGCCAGCGAGGAAGACAGCGTGAACTTCGAAGCAGGGGCGCGCTACGACAGCGGCTCGCTGAGCTTCGAGGGAATCTACTTCATGAACGACTACGACAATCTCGTTGGCACCCTCACCGAGTCGACGGGCGGCGGCGGCGAGATCGGCGAGCAGTTCGACGGCGGCGAGGTGCAGGTCTCCGGTCTCGAGCTCTCGGGCGCGTACAACTGGCCGTTGAAGTCGGTCGACGTTCCGTTCGAACTCCGCTACACCTGGACTGCCGAGGCGGAATTCCGCAATGCGTTCGAAAGCGATTTCGATCCCTGGGGCGATGTGCAGGTCGGCGACGAGTTGCCCTATATCCCCGAACACCAGCTGCGCGCCACGACCGGCCTCGAGGCCAGCAAGTGGCGTTTCAACATTGCAGCAAACTACGTCGGCAAGCTGCGTACTCGCGCCGGAAAGGGCGCGTTCATCCCCGAAGAATCGATCGACTCGCACGTGGTGTGGGACATGGTTGCGGCCTGGCAGTTTACGCCGCAGCTCTCGACCTACGTGAAAGTCGATAACCTGTTCGACGAGACTTACATCGCAGCACGCCGTCCGGCCGGTGTGCGTCCCGGCCTCCCTCGAACCGCTTACCTTGGCCTGACCTACAGGCTGTAAGCGGTCCTGCGGGGGCCCGCACCCAGCGGGCCCCCGCAGTACTTTTACTCCACGAAGCGCGAAACGGCGTTGGAGAGGCTGCTCTCGGTGCCATCGGCATTGAAGGACGTCATCGCGAACTCCCAGCTGCCGGGCACGAGGCTCTCGATGACGATCGTCGTCAGGCCCGGGTTGTCGATGCGCAGCCATTGCGTGTACTGCCCGGGGTTGTTGCCCCAGTAAATCCAGTAGCCCGCGAGATCGGCCAGGTAGCTGCCATCCTCGTACTCGGTGGGTGGCATCCAGCTCAGCGTGACCGCGCCCGGCGCGGCACCCGGGGCGACGACCTCGATCGAGAACGTGGGCAGGCTCGTCTCGACGACGCCGTCGGTTGCCGCGATCGTGATCGCCTCGTAGAGGCCGATGTCCTCTTCGCCCGGCGTGCCGAAAAGTTCGCCGTTGACCTCGTCGAAGCCGGCCCAGTGCGGCAGGCCGTCGATCGTGAAAGCGGGCGGGGTTTCTCCGCCGGTCTCCACGGCCGGCGTGAACAGGTACAGATGGCCGGCGATGACGGCTTCGGGTGGCGTGCCGGAGACCAGAAGGTAGGGCACGGTTGCGTCGCTTGAACTGCCGGCATTCGTTTCCGTTGCCGCATCCCCACCGCCTGCAGGGGCCTCGACGATCCGTGTGACGGTATTGGAAAGTGTGCTCTCGATGCCACTCCGGTTGAAGGACGTCATCGCGAATTCGTAGGTTCCTGCGTCGAGGTCCTCGATCACTACCATCGACAGACCCGGATTGTCGACCTGCAGCGTTTCGGTGCCGTCGCCCGCCAGGTTACGCCAGTAAATGCGATAGCCCGCCAGGTCCAACAGGGGAGAACCGTCTTCGTTCTCCGTGGGCGGCACCCAGCTGAGCGTCACGACCCCCGGTATGGCTGCGGCCGCGGACTCT
>DATIUU010000074.1:0-3363 GCA_035466635.1 Woeseiaceae bacterium | reverse complement strand
CGGCGAATCTCCGCGACGATACGCCGATGGACGTCAAGAAGGAGCGCCTGCAGATCCTGCAGACGCGCATCAACCAGCAGGCGCAGGCGATCAGCCAGGCGATGGTCGGCACGACACAGCGCGTGCTGGTGGAGAAAGTCTCGAAGAAGAGCGCCAGCCAGGTGACGGGAAGAACCGAGAACAATCGCTGGGTGAACTTCGACGCCGATGCGTCGCTCATCGGCCGCTTCGTCGACGTCGTGATTACGGAAGCGTTACCGAATTCCCTGCGCGGCAGGTGCCGCGACAGCCAGGCGGCGGCGTGACATGAAGCGCCCCGTGCAGTCTTTAAAAAGCTCCCGCTTCGCGGTAGTCTGCCGTAAACCACCGACAGAGGTCTGAAGCACCGAACTTGAATGCAGTCCAGATATCCCGGGATGTCATTCTCGAGCCCGCCGACAACAACCGTCTGGCCAATCTCTGCGGCCAGTTCGACGAACACCTGCGGCAAATCGAACGCCGCCTCGATGTCGAGATCGCCAGCCGCGGCAACCATTTTCGCGTCACCGGGCAGCCCGGCGCGACGCAGCTCGGCAGCGACGTGCTGTACAGGCTCTTCAGGATGACGGACCGCGAGCGCCTCGATCCCGAGCGCGTGCACATACTCCTGCAGGAATCCGTTATGAAAGAGGGCGAACCGGAGCCGGAACTGTCCCCGGAGACCGGCGACGACGCGGAGCACCTCGCCATCCAGACGCGCCTGAAGCGCATCCGGCCGCGGGGTGCCAACCAGACCGCGTACATGAGGGCGATGCGCGATTACGATCTTTCCTTCGGCATCGGCCCGGCCGGTACCGGCAAGACGTATCTCGCGATTGCGGCCGCGGTCGACGCGCTCGAACACGAGCACGTCCGCCGCATCGTGCTCGTCAGGCCAGCGGTCGAGGCGGGCGAGCGGCTGGGCTTCCTGCCGGGTGACATGTCGCAGAAGGTGGACCCGTATCTGCGGCCGATGTACGACGCGCTGTACGACATGCTCGGCGCTGACCGCGTGCTGCGCCTCATCGAACGCAACATCATCGAGATTGCGCCGCTCGCTTTCATGCGCGGGCGCTCGCTCAACGAGTCGTTCGTCATCCTCGACGAGGCACAGAACACCAGCGTCGAACAGATGAAGATGTTCCTGACGAGCATCGGTTTCGGCTCCCGGGCCGTGGTGACGGGTGACGTCACGCAGATCGACCTGCCGTCCGGCCAGCAGTCGGGGCTCAACAACGCCGCGCGCGTACTGGAGACGGTCGAAGGCATCAGCTTCACTTTCTTCTCGAGGAAGGACGTCGTCCGGCATCCGCTCGTGCAACGTATCGTGGCTGCCTACGAGGCCGACGGTGATGCCGTCTAGCTCGTCGCACGCCGTGCGATGAGCATCGACGTCCAGGTCGGCAGCGACGCGGCCGGCATACCTTCGCGCGCCGCCGTCCGCGGCTGGGTCGAACGCACCGTCCGCGCGGCGGACCCCGGCCGGAATGCCGAGGTATCCGTGCGCATCGTCGACGAGCCGGAGATGCGCGCCCTGAACCGGGACTACCGCGGGCAGGACAAGCCGACGAACGTACTGGCGTTTCCCGCGGGCGACCCGGGCTTCGTGCCGCCGGGGGAGACGCCGCTCCTGGGCGACGTCGTCGTCTGCGCCGCCGTGGTGGCGCGCGAGGCCGCGGAGCAGGGCAAGCCGCTCGAGCACCACTGGGCCCACATGCTGGTTCACGGCACCCTGCACCTGCTGGATTACGACCATGCCAGCGAGGAGCAAGCCGCAGTAATGGAGGCGCTGGAGCGGTGCATTCTCGGCGGCTTCGGCATCGCCGACCCTTACGCAGGAAACTGATACACTATTGCGCCCGGAAACGGGGCTTAACCAGCTGGCAAACACCACAACAGTCTGATGAACGACAAACCGCCAAGTACCGGCGGCACAGGGACCACCTCGCTGATCGCGCGCCTCAAGCGTGCCTTCAAAGGTGAGCCCTGGAGCCGCGAAGAAATCCAGGACATCATCCAGCAATCCGAAACCGATATCGATGCCGAGGAGAAGAGCATGCTCGCCGGCGTGCTCGAGGTATCGGAGACCCAGGTGCGCGACGTCATGATCCCGCGCTCGCAGATGGTCGTGATCGATATCGAAGACGACATCGACGAAATGATCCGGGTCATCGTCGACTCCGGCCATTCCCGGTTCCCGGTCATGGGCGAGGACCGCGATGAGGTTCTCGGCGTGCTGCTCGCGAAAGACCTGTTGCGCTACTTCGGACGCAGGGACGGGCAGGATGTGCCGATACGCAAGCTGCTGCGTCCCGCGGCCGTGATTCCCGAGTCGAAGCGCCTGAACGCGCTGCTGAAGGAATTCCGCGCCAGCCACAACCACATGGCGATCGTCGTCGACGAGTACGGCGGCGTTTCCGGTCTCCTGACCATCGAGGACGTCCTCGAGGAAATCGTCGGCGAGATCGACGACGAACACGACCCGGAAGAGGATGCGTTCATCCGCCCGGAGGGCGACCGCAACGGCCGGCCCTGCTACGCCGTTCGCGCCCTGGCGCGCATCGAGGACTTCAACGAGTTCTTCGAGTGCGAACTCAGCGACGAGGAATACGACACCGTCGGCGGACTCGTGATGCACGAACTCGGCCGCCTGCCGCGGCGCGGGGAGAGTATCGAGTTCGGCGGTTTCGAATTCTCGGTGACCAAGGCCGACAAACGCCGCATCGGCGCCCTGCGCGTGCAACGGCTGGCAGTCTGATCCTGGTGTCCTGTCCGATTAGTTCGCATGCTTTCAGAACCGATGACATGCGCCAGGACAAGGCGCATTCCGCCGCCGATGTCGAGACCTTGGCAAGGGATGCAACGCGGGCCCGGGGCATGTCATCGGTTCCCGAAGGGCGCGCCGTACAAGGCGTGTGGCCACGTTGCGTCCCCTGGCAAGGACCCGGCCATTGCCGGCGGAACGCGCCTCGCCACACGCCTTGTACAGCGCGCTGAAAGTATGCGAACTAATCGGACAGGACACTAGTGGAGTTGCGCGGGTCTGTGTTTCAGTGGCCGGCCGACCGGCCGTGGACGAGCCGGGCAATCCTGTTCCTGCTCGGCTGCCTGATGACGACGGCATTCGCGCCGTTCGGGCTGTCGCTGCTCGTACCCGTCCTGCTGCTGCCGCTTCTCTACGTCTGCCTGAGCGTATCGCCGCGCGACGCGGGATGGCTGAGCTTCTCCTTCGGCTTCGGCCTGTTCCTGTCGGGCACCTACTGGATCTACATCTCGGTCGTCGTCTTCGGTCAAGCGCCGCCATGGATAGCGCTGGTGCTGATGCTGGGCCTGGTCCTCATCATG
>DATIUU010000073.1:0-4809 GCA_035466635.1 Woeseiaceae bacterium | reverse complement strand
ACCGCCTCGGCCGGGACTGTCAGCGACCAGGCGCCGAGCACGCCGAGAAACCCGAGGACGATGGCGGACGACGTGCGCAGGGCGGGCACCAGCCATGCCGCGACGAGATAGACGAGGGTCAGGCTGAAGAGGTTGCTGAGGAGCACGTCGTAGAGCGTCAGGAACGGGCCTTGCGACTCGCGCAGCCAGCGGCCGGCGACCGCGGCCGTGAGGAGCCCCAGGACGACCAGCAGCCCGGCGCCGACGGCCGGCCACGAAGGCCTGCCTTTCGCGCGCGACAGCGCGTCGAACAACAGCACCACGGCAATGCCCGCGAACGCCGCCACCAGCGTCGTCCTTTCGAGCGCCATGCTCATGCCGCCTGCTCGCTCCCGCCGGCAGGGACGGGTTGCGCCGCCCGGGGCACACGGATTTTCTGCGCCATGTGCACGGCCAGCGCGCCGAGCGACAGGAACGCGGCGCTGAGCAGCCACGGCAGCAGCGGGTTGTAGTCGATGCGATAGCCCATCCACAACCGCAGATCGATGATCGTGATCTCGCCGCCCTTCACGGTAACCGACTCGCCGGGGCCGAGCGTCCGTTGCGCCCCTGCGTTGCCCGACACACCGACGGCAAAATCGACACCGCGACTTGCAAGCGTCCAGGGCGATTCCTCGGGGACCCGTTCCGCGAGCTCGAGCTCGAAGGTGAGCGGCTCGCCGGCCGGGGTCGTCCAGTCCTTGCGCTGCTTCCACTCGAACTCCGGGAACGACGGCAAGTTGACCGTGCCGAGGGCCTCGTTGCCCGCTGCATCGCGCCACAGCAGCAATACTGCATACCCCTTGTTGAACGTGGTCGTGAAGCGATACCCGTTCGACGTGAAGCCCTGCCGGTCGCCGACATCGCGCTGCACCTCGCCGCCGTCTTGCTGGCTCACGACGACGCGGCTGTGCGTGGTGTCGCGTTGCAGCCCGGCCCGGTAATCGACCTCGAGCGGGCCTTGCGAGAAGCGCACGCGTTGCAGTCGATCCGGATGCAGCCAGCCGCGCCCCCGATCCGTGACGTCCGCCGCGTCGAATGCCGTGCCTTCGACGACCTCGACACTGCCGTCGAAGCGCAGCAGGACGCCCGCCGCGACGAGCATCAGCACCGCGAGCAGCCCGACGTGGAACAGCAACAGGGCCGCCTGCTGGCGGAAGGCGTGCCTGACGAGCAGCGCGGCAAAGAGATTCAGCGCGAGCAACGCGAGAGGCAACGCGAGCCAGGGCATCGCCGCGTCGGGCCACTGGCTGACCGCGAACGAATTCACGATCAGCGCGGCCAAGCCGGCGAGCGTCAGCTTGAGCGACGCGATGGTCGTAAGGAGCGGCTTCATGGCGGGTTCTCGCAGACGTTGCGCATCCAGTCGCGGCCGGTGCCGCTCTGGCCGCTGGCCGAGCCGCAGTCGGCCTCCGACCAGTTGCCGCTCTGCGCGAAGTTGCGGATCTTGAGCTTGGCGTTCAGGTAGTAGGGGCCCTGCGTGTAGGTCTGCGCATTGCCCGTAATCGCAACCTCGGTTCCCGCGGCAAGCCCCGCTTCCGGCCCGACGTCGTTGAGATTGACCAGCAGCGCCTTGTTCTTCCAGCCGTGCGGCACCGCGACGTGGCACCAGGTGCACTGCAGGTTCCGGCCCAGGCGATCGGCGTGGAACGCATGCAGGTTGGTGTCCTTGTCGTTGTTGCCGAAGCCGCTCTCCCATCCGCCCCTGTCACCGCGATTCGCTGCGGTCGCGTACCCGGCGTGGTTGTGGCAGCGGAAGCAAACACCGTTCTGGTTACCGCCGGTACCCTGGTCCCACGTGCCTTTCAGGATGAAATCGTTCTCCGATCCGTGCGGTCCCCACGGCGTGCCGGCGGGCGGTACTGCGGTGCCGTTGGCCGTGTTGCGGCCGTGGCAGTCGGAGCAATACATCGTCTGGCTGCCGATGTTCGCGCCGTTCCATGGCGCCAGGAACATGTTCCCACCAACGTTTCGCGTGCCTGCAGTGCGCCCGGTGCTGTCGATCACCGGGTGCCAGGATCGATGGTTGCCACCCGGCGCGCCGCGGTCGCCGATCGGGGCCTGGAACTCCATCGCCTGGTTGGTGTACTGGTCGAGGTCGTTGGTGCCCAGCGCCGTGCCGCCGCCGGAGACGCCGAGGTCGGGGCGCGTGCCGACCGGGTAGACGCCGTCGTCGTTGTAACCGTAGTCCGAGTGGCACTTCAGGCAGACCTGGTATTCACGCGTCACGTGCGACGCATTCACCGCTGCGCTGGCACCGACACCGCCGTCGCCGCGCTTGACCTCGTAGCTCGTCGGCAGGTCGAGAAACTCGCTGCCGCCATAGACAGGTTCGACACCCCAGGAGCCGCGCAGCACGCCCGAGGCGATGTTCGTGTGGCCCGGCGCATGGTCGTGGGTCGCCTGCGCCGTCGTGCCGACGCCGTCGAAGCGCGCGTTGCGCATGACCCGGTGCGGGTTGTGGCAATCCGTGCACTCGGCGTGGCGGTTGATGTGATCGCCGCGCCCCAGTTGTGATCGCGGCTCGGTCAGGTCGCCGTCGACGATGTCGTGCACCTCGGTGGTCGCGCGCTGGTCCGCCGTGGTGATCGGCATGCGCACGGCGAGGTTGAACTCGGTCTGCAGGTCCTTCACATCGCCGTTCGGGTTGTTGACGATCGGCGCGGCCGAATGGCACTGGTAGCAGGTCTCCTCGATCGCGGACTGGCCGCCCGACTTCGGGGTGCCCGGCGCATCCGTGCCCTCGCGCAACAGCCGCCGGGAGCCGTGGACGCTGTGGGTGTCATGGCAATTGAGGCAGGCGGCCTGCCACACGGGCAGCCCGTTCGGAAACTCGCGCAGCTGCGCCGGCTGCTGCAGGTAGGTCTCGTCGGCGACGGACGGCAAGGCGTGCGCCGAGGTAGACCAGCCTTCCTTCTCGTGACAGGCGAGGCAGTTGATGTCGTTGCCGGCGTCGAACTGGCCGCCCGGCTGGTTCTGCTGGAAGCGCTTCAGCCGCAGGAACTTGTTGGTCGGCGAGATGCTCGTGTCCACGACATGGGGATCGTGGCAGGTCGCGCACTGCACCTGGCCTGCCCCGCCCGGCCCGGTGTTCTCCAGCGGTACCGGCGGCCGCACGCCGGGCTGGCGGATGGCGATGTGGGCGGTCACCGCCGGGTCCAGGAGTTCGCCGTCCGCGACGGCGAGCGTCGTATCGTAGGTGAGCGAGATCGGATGGTCGTTGGAAAGGTCCGTCCCGAGGTTGCGTGTGAAGCCGGTCTGCAGTCCGGCGCCCGCAGGCATGGTATCGCCCGGGCCGGCGCCCGTTATCGGTATCGTCGCATTGACCTGGCCGGTCAGCACGTTCACGGAACTGATCGCGAGCGTGCCGTCGTGGCACGACAGGCAGAGCTTGGAGCTGCCCGCCGGCTGCGCGAGCTGGCCGGCAATCGTCTCGGCGTCGAGCGACGACGAGCTGTACGTCGTGTAGGTCGCTTCGGACAGGGCGCGATTCCACAGCGGCGTGCCCGGCGAGTTGGTGGCGCCGTGGGGCGTGTGGCAGAACACGCAGACCTGTGTTTCGCTGCTGGCACGTACCGTGCCCGGACCATCAACAGACAGGTTGTGCGGCGTGCTCGCGATGTCGTTGGTGGACTGAGCTCGCGAGGCGAAATGCGTGCCGATACCCGCGGCGAAGAGCGCGAATGCCAACACAACGTTGCGGCGATTCATGATCCGCCCCCGAGGTAATCGAGCACGACCACGCGGCCGTTGAACATGTCGGCCACGAACAGCCGGCTACCGTCATCCGTCCACGCGCCCGCCGGCAGGAAGAACTGCCCGGCCGCTTTGCCGGTACCCCCGATCGGCAACAGGAGGTTGCCGTCGGCATTGAACACCAGCACGTGATCGTAATACGACTCGACGATATAGACATGACCGTCGCGATCCGTAACGACGCCTTTCGGCCGCACGAGGTTGCCGACGAACAAGCCCCGCTGGCCGATGCTCGTTTGCGGTTCGCCCCTCAGCGACAGCACCTGCACACGCGCGTTGAGCGTGTCGGTCACGTACAGCTTGTCGCCGCTGCAACTCAGGTGGGTAGGTCCGTTGAAGCTGCCGGCGTCGAGCCCGCGCCCACCGATGCGCCTGAGCAGGACCCCGGACGTGTCGAAAACCTTGATGTCGTGGGCCGCGGAATCGGCGACGAAAATCTCGCCCGAGCGATCGCTCCGGCACAACCCGGTCGGCCGCTCCAGCACACCGGCCCCGAGACTTCCGGCCGGATTGCCGTCGGCGTCCAGCCGCACCAGGTAACCGATGTCCGCGTCCGCCACGAGGAAGCCGCCGCTCCCGTCCGCAGCAATGCCGATCGGCGACAGGAAGCCCCGGCCCGGCTCGGCTTCCTGCCAGAAGCTCAGCTTGCCGGCGGACTCGTCGAACACGACGACCGCCTCGCGGCCGACGTCGGTCACGAGGATCCGGCCGGCCTCGTCCACCATGCCCGACTGGGGCCGGATCAGTTCCCTGACGTCCTTCTCGCGGCCGATGCCCGCAATCCAGCGCAGTACGCGCAGCGCAGCGCCGTCGCGCTCCCCTTCGACCGTGCGGAAATTCTCCTCGCCGACGAGTTCGCCGGCGTACGCGAGCCGCGGGACCTCGGGCGGGCCCGGCCAGACCAGGCGCGACTCCGGAACGCGTTCTGCCGGGAAATAGTGCATCTCGACCGGCGCCGCAGCGCAGCCGGCAAGCACGGCGAGCAGGAACAGTACGAGACCCCGCATCGTCATTCCCTGCACGCCGGCTGCATAG
>DATIUU010000072.1:0-2088 GCA_035466635.1 Woeseiaceae bacterium | reverse complement strand
TGGTCGCTGCGCATGCGCTGGTGGGTGTCGGGCGTGGCCGGGGACCAGGATCGCATCGATCCCGACGTACGCATGTTCGTGCGTTACCACAGCCCGCAGCGAACGCTCGCGCTCGAGAATTCCGTCGGCCTGCAAAAGGGCATGTTCGGCATCGTGAACGCGTACTCCAGCCGCAGACACCAGGGCAGGAACAACGTGGTCATCGCCCACGAATTCCTGCACACGCTCGGCGCCACCGACAAGTACGACCGCGCGACCGCGATGCCGCTGGCGCCGCACGGGTTCGCGGAACCCGACCGCTCGCCGCTGTTCCCGCAGACGAAAGCGGAACTCATGGGTGGCCGCATTCCCGTCTCGAGCGGCACGGCAGAAGTGCCGCCGAGCCTTCGCCAGGTCGTCATCGGCCCGCTGACGGCACGGGAAATCCGCCTCGCGAAGTAAGCGTGATCGCACTTCCTCTGCCGCGGCCGCTGGGCTAGGCTCCGGGGATGCCGGGCGACGACTGCAAACTGCTGGAAATATCGGGTCTCTGCGTCAGCGTGCCCGGACGCGTGCTCGTCGACGGCCTGGCGATGAGCCTCTCCCGCGGCGAGTTCGTCGCCGTGCTGGGCCGCAACGGCAGCGGCAAGACGCTCTCCCTGCTGACGCTCGCGGGGCTGCGCAACCCGGAGGCCGGCGACATTCGCCTTTGCGGTGAGACGATCGGCACGATGCGCCGGCAGCAGGTCGCGACGCGCCTCGCCCTGCTGCCGCAGGACAGCGACGACATTTTCCCGGCAACGGTGCTGGATACCGCGCTCGTCGGCCGGCATCCGCACATCGGCCGGCTGCGCTGGGAGTCGCCGGCGGACTACGAACGGGCCCGCGAGACGCTCGCCATGGTCGGCATCGCGGATCTCGCGGACCGCGACGTGCTGTCGTTATCCGGCGGCGAACGGCGCCGCCTCGCAATCGCCCAGGTCCTGACGCAGGCGCCGGACGTGTACCTGCTGGACGAGCCGACGAATCACCTCGACCCGCAGCACCAGGTCGACACGCTGCGGATATTCCGCCGCGCGGCCGACGGCGGTGCCGGCGTGATCGCGAGCCTGCACGACGTCAATCTCGCCGCCCGCGTGGCCGACCGCTGCCTGCTGTTGTTCGGCGACGGCCGCTGGGAGTTCGGCGCAACGGACGACGTGCTGGACGAGGCGCGCCTCGAGGCCCTGTTCGAGACACCGATGGAAGCGGTGCGCTGGCGTGACCGCCGGCTGTTCGTCGCGAGCGGCGGCACCTGAATCGGCACTCAGTCGACGAAGCCCGAGAGCAGCCCCAGGTAGTGCGCGTGCAGCGCGGGATTGGCCGCCAGCACGGACCGTGTCTGCAGCTGCGGGGGATTGCCGTTGAGATCCGTGAACACCCCGCCCGCTTCCGTTACCAGGACGGACAGCGCCGCGATATCGAGGATATTGACGTCGGATTCGATCACCGCCTCGATCTTGCCGGCAGCGAGCAGGTGGTAATGGTAGAAATCGCCGTAACCGCGGATGCGGTCGGCCGCCGCAACAACCTCGCCCAGCCGCGCCCAGCCGGCACTCTTCGCGAGCGATTTCAGGTTGCCGGTCGATACGGCGGCCCGCGCCGGGTCGTCGATGCGGCTCACCTGCACCCGCTTGCCGTTGACGTAAGCGCCGACACCGCGCTCCGCCCACGCCAGTTCGTCCATCATCGTGCCGCTGGAAACGCCCAGCACGATTTCGCCGTCGTGCATGAGCGCGATCTGGGTGGAGAAGAACGGGTATTGCCGCACGAACCCCTTGGTGCCGTCGATCGGATCGACGAGCCAGAGGTACTCGGCGTCGACGTGCGTCCGGCCCATTTCCTCGCCGTAAAAACCGTGCTCCGGGAATCGGCCGAGGATCACTTCGCGGATCGCCGCTTCGCACTCGACATCCGCCTGCGTGACCGGCGTGCTGTCCGCCTTGGTCTCGACCGTGAAATTGCCGGCGTAGTAATTGCGGCTGATCGTTGCCGCCGCGCGCGCCGCCTCCAGCGCTACGTGCAGATGCTCGGAAGAAAGGGTCTCGTCGTAACTCGTCACTGGCGTGT
>DATIUU010000071.1:0-6927 GCA_035466635.1 Woeseiaceae bacterium | reverse complement strand
GTACGGCGGGTACTCGCTCAACCCGCACGTCTCCGTAGAGGTATGGGGTTCACAGATTCTGGGTAATTTTTCGAACGGCTGGACCGCCAGTGTTAACGTCGTTCACGAAACCTGGCCTGACTGGCGCATATCGCCGTTCTTCACCCTCGGTGCCGGCATGATCTGGACCGAGCCGAAGTCGACGATTATCCAGGGCGAAGACCGTAACGACCAGATCGGTCATGCAGGTGCAGGGTTCCGCGTGTACGTGGCGCGGCGATTCCTGTTCCGTGCCGAGTACAAGACGCACGTCGTCTTTACCAGCCGGAACGACAACGAGGAAGTGGAAGAATGGAAAGTCGGTTTCGCGTTCTTTTTCTGATCCTGGTGGCGCAGTTGGCGCTGTCGGGCTGCGCGGCCACGAAGAACCTGTTCGGGTTCGGCCGCGACGAAGCACCGCCGCCGACGGCACAAGCGCCCGGCCAGGTCATCGACCCCGAGGTCGAGCGACGCGAGATCAAGGAACCGAAGATCGACAGGGAGAACTTCGAGATCGGTGCGTTCGGGGGCATCATGAGTATCGAGGACTTCGGAACCAATCTCGTTTACGGCGCGCGGCTCGCGTACCACCTGACGGAGGGGTTTTTCGTCGAGGGCACGGTCGGCCAGACCGAGGCGGACCTGACCAGCTTCGAGTTACTGAGCGGTGGCGCCCGCCTGTTCGAAGACCGCACGCTGACCTATTACAACCTGAATCTCGGCTACAACATCCTGCCGGGCGAGGGCTTCATCGGTGAGAAGCGCGCGTTCAACACGCATTTCTACCTGATCGCCGGGCTGGGCTCGACCGAGTTCGCCGAGGACGACCGGTTCACTGTCAACTTCGGCGCGGGACTGCGGCTGCTGCTGAACGATGCCTGGACATTGCGCTTCGATTTCCGTGACCACCTCTACGACATAGACGTGCTCGGCGAGGAGAAAACGGTGCACAACCTCGAGGGCACGCTGGGCTTCTCGTTCTTCTTCTGAGGCGGGAGTCACGCTCGCTCATTCGATCAACGACTAGAGTAGGGATCATGAACACGATACTCGCAAGAACCGCACGAATACTGCTCGCCCTGGTGGCGTTTTACAGCCTGTCGGCTTGCAGCATCGAGCCCTGGGTGAAGCCCTACGAGCGTGATCGCCTCGCCGACCCGATCATGGCGCTGGACGGCGACCCGGTATCGACGGCGTACATACAGCATGTCTACGAGGCCCGTGAGGGCGCCCGCGGCGGCGAGGGTGCGGCCGGCGGCGGCTGCGGCTGCAACTAGGAGGCGCAAGGCGGTGACGTTCCGACGGCTCATATCTGCCCTCGCGTTGACGCTCACGCTGCCCACCAGCGTGCTGGGCGGCGTGCTGCCGGATGACCGCGGGGACGTTCTCTACCATCGTTACGAAGGCGGCGGCGTGACCATCGACGGGCCTTCCGTCCTGGTGCGCAAGAAAGCCGGCAAGAGCCTGTCGTTCGTCGGTAACTACTACCTCGACATGGTGAGCTCCGCGTCCATCGACGTGATCACCACGGCAAGTCCCTACACCGAGGAACGCGAGCAATGGTCCCTGGGCATGGACTACCTGCGCGGCAATACGACGATGAGCGTCGGTTACGTCAGCAGCGTCGAGTCCGACTTCGATGCGAGTACCTACGCGTTCTCGGTCAGCGAGGACATGTTCGGCGACCTCACGACACTCACGCTCAGCTACGCCTACGGTGAAGACATCGTGGGCCGCTCGGACGACCCGGGCTTCCGGCGCGAGAATACGCGGCAGCATTATGGCGTGGGCCTGACACAGATCCTCACCCGCAACCTGATCACGACGCTGAATTTCGAAACCGTCACCGATGAGGGCTTCCTCAACAATCCGTATCGATCCGTGCGCTACCTGGACCCGGGCAGTGCGCGCGGCTTCAGTTTCGAGCCGGAACTGTACCCGGAGACGCGGACTTCGAACGCGCTCGGCCTGCGCGCGCGGTACTTCCTGCCGTACAGGGCGGCGCTCGAAGGCGAATACCGCTTCTATACCGATACCTGGGGAATCGACGGACACACGGCTTCACTGACTTACGTGCATCCCTGGGGCCCGTTCACCTTCGAGGGCAAGTTCCGCTACCACGACCAGACCGGCGCGACATTTTTCCAGGATATATTCTCGCGCTCCGAAGCCACGAACTTCCGCGGTCGCGACAAGGAGCTCAGTCCGCTGACGAGCTATACGCTCCGGGGCAAGGTGAGCTACGAGTTCATCGATCCTAACAAGGGCTGGGGAATCTTCAAGCGCGGCTCGCTGAATTTCTCCCTCGATCACCTGCTCGTCGAATACCACGAGTTCCGGGACATCACCTCCGGCCAGCTCGGCGACGAGGCGCTGTACGAACTGAAGGCGAACGTCTACCAGATCTTCGTGTCGTTCTGGTACTAAGGCCGGGCCCGGTCCATGCTCCTCGCAGGAGCGCGCCTGGGCGCGCGAACGATGCCAGTCGTTTCGCGCTTCAAGAAGCGCGCCTACAGTCTCGCCGAGAAACATCCCAAACCGATCCCACGCCGGTGATACGATTCGAAGCATGATCTGGATTTACCTCGTGGCCGGGCTGCTGGTCGTCGCGACAGTCGTCATCTACAACCGACTGGTGCAGAGCCGCAATCGCGTCAGCACGGCGTGGAGCGACATCGACGTGCAGCTGCAGCGCCGGCATGACCTCATTCCGCAGCTCGTAAAGGCGGTGGATGCGTATGCGAAGTACGAGAAGGCCACGCTCGAAGCCGTCACGGCATTGCGGGCCGAGGCGATGCGGGTCGCCGACGTCGATGCCCGCGGCGAGGCGGAACAGGCATTGAGCGAAGGCGTCAGCCGCCTGCTGGCGCTGGCGGAGAACTACCCGGACCTGAAGGCCAATGAGAACTTCCTGAAGCTGCAGGGAGAGCTCGTGGAAACCGAGGACTACCTGCAGTTCGCGCGGCGCTACTACAACGGTTCCGTGCGCGACTACAACACCCTGACCGAGACGGTGCCGAGCAACCTGGTGGCCGGCCTGTTCCGCTTCGAGCCGCGCGAGTTCTTCCAGAAGCGCTCGGACGAGGCCGCCAACGTACCGCTCGTCAGGCTGGGCTCCGTCGAGTGAGGACGCTCGTTCTCGTCATGCTGGCGGCGCTGCCGTTGCTGGCGGGCGCCGACGAGCGCATCCTGGAGTTCCACAGCGACATCGCGGTGATGCAGGACGGCTGGCTCGAGGTGACGGAGACCATTCGCGTCCGCGCGGAGGGCGATCGCATCCGCCGCGGTATCTACCGCGACTTTCCGACCGAGTATTTCGACAGGCTCGGCAACCGTTACGTCGTCGATTTTCAGCCGCTCGCCGTGTTGCGTAACGGTGCGCCCGAGACTTTTCACGCGGTCGAGGACCGCAATGGCGTGCGCACCTACTTCGGTCACAGCGATCGCTATATCGACCCCGGCATCCACACCTACCAGTTTCGCTACCGTGCATCGAGAATGCTCGGTTACTTCGAAAACCACGACGAGCTGTACTGGAACGTCACCGGGTTCGACTGGGCTTTCCCGATCGACCGGGGTAGCGCCACCGTGCGCTTCGACTTCGAGTTGCCGGCGGCTTCGATCGCGACCGACGGGTACAGCGGGCCGTACGGCAGTCAAAGCCGGGACTACAGCGCCTTCGTCGACGCGGCAGCGGTGGCGCACTTCGAGGCCGAGGCCCCGCTGGGCCCGCTCAACGGCCTGACGATCGTGGTCATGTGGCCCAAGGGCTTCGTCACGGAGCCCACGGCGTTCGACCGCGCCGCCTGGATACTGAAAGACAATCTCGGCCTGCTGGTCGCGCTCGCCGGATTCGCGGGCGTACTGGCCTACGCGTTCCCGGTCTGGAGCCGCTACGGCAAGGATCCCGAGGAGGGCGTTCTCGTGACCCGTTACGAGCCGCCGCAGGGGTTCTCGCCGGCGTCGCTGCGCTACATCCGGCAGATGTACTACGACGACAAGACCCTGACGGCTGCCCTATTGAGCCTGGCCGTCAAGGGTTACCTCAGGATCAACGACCTGGGCAGCAAGCACACGCTGTTCAGGCTCGAGCCCGGCGCGGGCGCGCCGCTGCTGGCGACCGGCGAGGCGGAACTCTACGAGGCGCTCTTCAAGGAAGGTAAACGGGTCGTGCTCGAACAGGACAACCATGCCTTGCTGGGTGCTGCGCGAGCCGCGCACAGGGCGTCACTCGTCAAGGACTACAAGAAGCACTACTTCCGCCTCAATGTGCTGCTCAGCGTTCCATCGATTCTTATCGCGCTCGCCGCGACGGGCCTGGCCGTGCTGGTCGGCGGGCGGATCTCGCTGACCATGATCGCCGTCATCGTCACCATGTTGCTGACCGTCGCATTCTTCGGCGTCATCATGCGGCGGCCGACGCTCCGCGGCCGCAAGGTACTCGACGAGATGCTCGGCTTCAGGGACTACCTGGAGGTTGCCGAAAAAGACGAGATGAACCTGCGCAACCCGCCGCGAAAGACGCCAGAGCTGTTCGAGGCCTACCTGCCGTTCGCGCTCGCACTCGGCGTGGAACAGGCGTGGGCCGAGAAGTTCGCGGGCGTACTGGAGTCGATCCGCGGGCCCGACGGGCGCGGCTACCGGCCGTCGTGGTACAGCGGGTCCTGGAACGGCGCCAGCCTCGGCCGCAGCATCGGGTCGGTGTCCAGCGGGCTCGGTTCGGCGATCAGCAGCTCCGTGACACCCCCGGGTTCGTCGTCGGGCGGCGGCGGGGGCGGATTCTCGGGCGGCGGCGGCGGGGGCGGCGGCGGAGGCGGCTGGTGACCGATACCGCAAACATGACACTATTCGGTAGCCGCCGCTCACAACCAAGGGACCTGCATTGAATCAACCCGGACACGGCTACCGGCGCCCGGTCGACAACAGCGCCATTCCGAACGTGATTTTCGCACTGCTCGTCGCGAACGGACTCGTGTTCGCGCTGCAGCAGTTCCAGTTCGAGTTCATGCTGAAGAACTTCGCGCTGTGGCCGATCAATATCCCGCCCGAGCTGCTGTCGCAGATTGCCCCCGAGAGCCGGCCGTCGTTCATGCCCTGGCAGCTCGTCACCTACGGATTCCTGCACAGCACCGATTACCTGGGCCATATCTTCTTCAATATGTTCGGCCTGTGGATGTTCGGGCGCGACCTCGAGCGCCTGATGGGACCGCAGCGGTTCCTGGCCTACTACATGACCTGCGTCATCGGCGCCGGGATCATTCAGCTGATCGTCGTCCAGGTCCAGGGCGGCGTATACCCGACGCTCGGGGCGTCGGGCGGGCTGTTCGGCATCCTGCTCGCGTACGGCATGGCGTTTCCGAACCGCACGGTCATGCTGCTGTTTCCGCCGATACCGATGAAAGCGAAGTTCTTCGTGATCGTCTACGGCGCGCTCGAGCTGTTCCTGGGCGTGAGCGGCTACGCGCCGGGTATTGCGCACTTCGCCCATCTCGGCGGCATGTTGTTCGGCTTCCTGTTATTGCGGCACTGGGGGAGGCGCCGGGACGGATGATCAGCAAATGCCGCTTGTGCGGCGGTTCGAACCTGCGGCCGTGGATGAAGGACGGCAGGAACCGCGACCTCGTCTACTACAGGTGCGACGACTGTTCGCTGTGGAATTACGATCTCGATTGCGGCGTCGACCAGACCCAGTACACGGCGGTATACGTCAGCCCGCGCGACGCCGCGCACCGCTCGAACCGCCTCAACGTCGACAGCTGGAAATTCCTGCAGCGGTACGCACGCTCGCCGCGGTCCATCATGGACATCGGCTGCGGCAACGCCGGATTGCTGCATCTCGCGCGTGAGGCCGGCTGGGAGGTCGCCGGCATGGAGCTGTCGCGGCAGGCGGCAGACGCCATCCGCGCGGACCAGGGCATCGACGTCACCGTCTCGGACTTCCTGCAATACGACAACCCGGAAGGCCGCAGGTACGACGTCGTTGCGCTGCGGCATGTCCTCGAGCACCTGCCCGACTCGATTCTCGCGATGCAAAAGATCGCGGCGCTGCTCGAGGACAACGGTCTCGCGCTGCTCGAGTTTCCGAATACCGGCTCATTCAGCTACAAACTCAAGCGAATCCTCAAAAATGCCGGTCTCAAGAACGCGAAGTATGCGCCAGAATGGCGGCCGGGCCACGTGAACGAGTTTTGCCGCGAGTCGTTCGAATACCTGCTCGGTCAGACCGGGTTCGAGCTCGTCGTGTGGCGCACGTATTCGAACAAGCCGGTCGCCAACGCGTTCTACCGCTGGGTGCCGATCGCGAGCAAGGTTCGCGTGCTGGTGCGCAAGCTGCCGGAGACCGCCGCCGCGCGCGAAGCGGCCTGATTCATGCAACTTTACGGCCGATTTCCGCATCTAACGATGAAATTGACGAAACACAGGGGACAGAGACGAATGAAACGCAGAGAGTTTCTCGGTGGCGCTGCGGCGAGTGGCGCCATGCTCACGATGCCCGCGTTCCTGTCGGGCTGCGGCATTCAGCAGGCGACGACCGTCGCGGGCAAGACGCCGGAAAATCCGTTCATGGAGTGGTTCGGCGTCGACGAGGCCACCACCGCGCGGGTCATGAGCGAGCTGTCGGCGAACGGCGCCGATGCCGCGGACCTGTACTTCCAGCACAGCCGCACGAATTTCCTCACGCTCGAAGACGGTATCGTCTCCAGCGCGAGCTCCGACATCCAGCAGGGCGTCGGCCTGCGCGTCGTGATCGGCGAGCAGACGGGCTACGCCTTCACCGAGGACCTGACGCTGGCCGCGATGCTCGCCGCCGCGAAAACCGCAGCCGCCATTGCATCGGGGAGCAAGGCCGTGGCGCCGCAGAAGTTCGCCGCGCAGGGCGCGGGCGACCTCTACAAGACGGCGGTGCCG
>DATIUU010000070.1:0-1860 GCA_035466635.1 Woeseiaceae bacterium | reverse complement strand
GGCCTTCTCGAGCAGCCGGTCGAGCACCGCGTCGTCGGCATCCGCCAGCCCCGGAACGGCTGTTGCCAGCCGGCGCTTGAGATTAGACTTGTCAGTTCCGCCGCGAGCCACCAGGAGCACCTTCGATAATGGATCTGAAATTTCTATTCGTCGTCTTCGGCACTGTATTCCTGGCCGAACTGGGTGACAAGACGCAGCTCGCGACCGTTCTCTTCGCGAGCAAACCGTCGGTCAGTCTCGTCACCGTGTTCGTGGGCGCCTCGCTCGCGCTGATCCTCTCGTCGCTTATCGCGGTTGCCGCGGGTTCCGTCATCTCGCAGTACGTGGATCCCCGTTACCTGTCGTACGTCGCCGGCGCGGGATTCATCGTCATCGGCATCTGGACGATCGTCGCGGCCGCGTAGCCGGGTTCACTCCGCCGTGTGCCACGCCACGTGGTAGAGCGCGTACCCCGAGAGAACCGGCCGCGAAAATGCGATGCCGATGACCTCGCCATCCACCGTCGACACGACCGCGTGCGACTCGTCGGTCAGCGGATCCACGATCCTGCCGAGTATCTCCCCCTTCTTCACGACCGCGCCGAGGCCGGCCTGCGGAAAGAAGAAGCCGCCTTCTCCCATCGATACGCGCACCCAGCGCGAGCGTTGGTAGACCCTCGATTCGGGGATCTCCCTTTGCGGCTTGTCCGTCATGCCGAGGTAGGCCATGACACTCTCGATGCCGGCGGCACCGCGCGCGATCTCCTGTTCCTCGAAACGATGCGGCGCGCCCGCCTCGTAGATGATCGCCGGGATGCCCGCCTTTACCGCTTCGCGGCGCAGGGCGCCGTCGGGCCCCTGCCCCGCGATGACGATGCCGGTACCGAAATGAATCGCGAGTTCCTTGATCGCGGGGTCGGAGATGTCGGCACGAATCTGGGGCAGGTTGGCACGGTTATGCGACGCCGTGTGCAGGTCGACGAGGGCATCGCAGTGAGCCAGGACGCCCGTGAAAACCCGGTGCGCGATCAGCCGCGCCACGCTGCCGCCCGCGCTGCCCGGAAATGCCCGGTTGAGATCGCGGCGGTCGGACAGGAAGCGGTTGCCGGTGCGCACGCCCTCCGCGTTGATCGCGGGTAACGCGATGAGCGTGCCGCGCAGCGCTGCGGCATCCACATTCGCAAAGGCACGCCGCGCGATTTCGACGCCGTTCAACTCGTCGCCGTGCACGCCCGCCGTGATACAGAGCGTCGGCCCCGGCGCCGCGCCCCTGGCCACGAACACCGGCATGTTCAGGTAGGACGCCTCGAACGACCGGTCGGTGATGAACGCGAAGCGCTGGCTGGTGCCGGCCGGGATCTCGCGGCCCAGGAGCTGCATCGAGCCCCACTCGTCGCCGGCAGCCGCGTTCGTCGACGCCGCCAGGCACACTGCCGCGCCGAGCCGCAGAAGGAACCCGCGCGCCCGCGCGGGGGAACGAAAATACGGTCCGCCCGGCGAATACCGGCAGGCCTCGCGAACGCTGATCATCTCTGGTGCTCCGTGAACGGACGTCGATCCGGGGACGCTATTCTGCCACGATGAATACGATTGCAAAGCTTTGCAACGACGCGGGCCCCGCGGAGATACTCGCGCTGCAACGACAGCAACGACCTGGGGGGTCCCGTGCTCAACTTCCAGCGCGAGCGCAACAAGCTTTTCTTCGCCACGCTGAGCCTGCCGTCGACGGCGATGGGGCTCGCGCTGGTCGCCCAGCTGTCGGCGTTGAGCTGGATCCTCACCACGCAGTACGGACTCGACGTCCACGACATCGGCTTCGTCTGGGCGGCCGGCCCGCTGGCCGGCATCTTCGGCCAGGTCATCGTCGGCTTCATCTCCGACA
>DATIUU010000069.1:0-10699 GCA_035466635.1 Woeseiaceae bacterium | reverse complement strand
GATCACGAAGCCCTGCGTCGCGCCCAGGCTCTTCATCAGCGCGACGGTATCCATGCGGCGCTGCGCGAAGCGCCGCGCCGACATCGAGATGGCGACGGCACTCAGCAACAGGCTGATGACCGCGGTCAGCGACAGGAAGCGCTTGGCACGGTCGGCCGCGGCGTAGGCGCGCTCGCTGCTCTCTTCCGCGCTGCTCAGGCGCAGCGAGTCCGGCAACTGTTCCTCGATCGCTTCGTTGAACGCGCCCACCGCATCGTCGGCGCCCGCGATCAGCAGTGCGTAGCGAACACGGCTGCCCACGCCGACCAGGTCCGTGGCGTCGAGATCGGCCATGTTCATCAGCAGCGTCGGCGCCAGCGAGGCGAAGCCGATCGACTGGTCGGGGCGGTAGGTGAGCACCGCGGCGATGCGGAACTCGGCTTCGCCGACGTACAGGGTATCGCCGACATCGGCGCCGACCCGCGCCAGCAGGGCGCTGTCCGCCCAGACCTCGCCCGGCGCGGGGATGCCGCCGGCCTCGCGCTGCTCGCTGAAGAGCGCGTCGGAAATCCGCACCGCGCCGCGCAGCGGGTAGCCGGCGGTGACCGCGAGCAGCGTGGTCAGCGCGCTCTCCTCAGCCGCGAACACGACCGTCGGGAACGACGCCATGTCGGCGCTGCGCAGCCCGTACCCGGCGGCGAGTTCGCGCCAGGCCTCGGGGATGGGGTCCTGCGAACGCAGCCGCAGGTCCGCCGCCAGCACTTCGTTCGCCTGCCGTTCCACGGCCTTGCCGATCCGGTCCGTCAGGAAACCGACGGCCGTCAGCGCCGCGACCGCGAGGACGACCGCCGCGAGCAACACGACGACCTCGCCCGAGCGCAGCTCGCGGCCGAAACTCCGCAGGGCGAAGGTCAGCGCCTTCATGCGGCGGCCAGGGTGTCGTCGACCAGCTTGCCGGCGTCGAGGCTGAGTACCCGCTCGCAGCGCCCGGCGAGCGCGTTGTCGTGGGTAACGAGCACCAGCGTCGTCGAGGACCGGCGGTTGAGCTCGAACATGAGGTCCATGATCGTCTCGCCGGTGCGGGTATCCAGATTGCCGGTCGGTTCGTCCGCGAACAGCACGGCTGGCTCGGTGGCGAAAGCCCGCGCGATCGCGACGCGCTGTTTTTCCCCGCCGGAGAGTTGCGCCGGATAGTGGCTCCAGCGCTCCCCCAGGCCCACCCGGTCGATGATGGCGCGGGCGGCACTGCGCGCGTCAGCGTGGCCCGCGAGTTCCAACGGCAGCATCACGTTCTCGAGCGCGTGCAGCGACGGCCCCAGGTGAAACGACTGGAACACGAAGCCGACGCTCTCGGCGCGCACCCGGGCTCGCCCGTCCTCGTCGAGTTCGCTCAGGTTCACACCGTTCAGCGTGACATAACCTTCGGACGGCAGGTCCAGCCCGGCGAGCAGCGCCAGCAGCGTCGATTTGCCCGCCCCCGACGGTCCCACGACCGCCACCGATTCCCCGGGCGCGATCGAGAAACCAACGCCGGAAAGAATAGTCAGACTGCCCTCGGGACTGCTAACCTTTTTACCGATATTGTGTGCCGCAAGAACGGCGGCAGCGTCTGAATCACTCGACATGCGTAAATTACTGGTCCTTGTTGCTCTGCTGACGGCCACCGGCGGCCATGCCGCCGACGTGCCGACGGTTCTCGTGTTCGGCGACAGCCTGAGCGCGGGTTACGGTATTGACGTTGACCAATCGTGGACCGCTTTGTTGCAGTCGCGGCTCCGGGAGCAAGGGTACGAACATCGGGTCGTCAACGCCAGCATCAGCGGCGAGACGACCGAGGGCGGCGCCGAGCGCATCGGGCCCGCGCTCGAGAACTTCTCCCCGGAGCTGCTCATCCTGGCACTCGGCGGCAACGACGGCCTCAGGGGCTTCCCGCCGCAGCGCACCCGCGAGAACCTGGAGAAGATCATCACGGCGAGCAGGGCCGCGGGCGCCGCGGTGGTGTTGCTCGGCATTCGCATCCCCAGCAACTACGGCCCGCGGTACACCAGGGCCTTCGAAGGGGTATTCCGCGAAACCGCCGAGACCCTCGACGTGCCGTGGATCGAGTTCTTCATGGACGGCATCGCCCTCGACAGGGAGCTGATGCAGGCCGATGGCATTCATCCGAATGCCGCCGCCCAGCCCAGGCTGCTCGACAACGCGTGGCCGGCCATCAGGGAGGCGCTCGGCCCTGCGAACTGAGCAACGCGCGCCACAATTACGCTATCCTGCACTCCGGCCGGACGGGAGCAACGGCCTCACGAGGTGAATTCGGACATGGAAAAAATCTGGCTCAAGTCCTATCCGCCCGGGGTGCCCGAGCAGGTACCGACACCGCGGTTTCGATCCCTTCGCGAGATGATCGAGCACAGTTTCCAGGCGTACCCGGACAACCCGGCATACACCAACATGGGAACGACGATCACGTACCGGGACCTCGACGAGCTGTCGATGCGGTTTGCCTGCTACCTGCAGAAGAAACTGGACCTGACGCGCGGCGAGCGCGTCGCGATCATGCTGCCGAACGTGCTGCAGTACCCGGTCGCGATGTGCGGCGCATTCCGGGCCGGGCTCGTGGTAGTCAACGTCAACCCGCTGTACACGGCCCGCGAGCTCAAACACCAGCTGCAGGACTCCGGCGCCAAGTGCATCGTCATCCTCGAGAACTTCGCGCACATCCTCGAGGAAGTCATCGGCGACACCGACGTCGAGCACGTCGTAACCACCGGCGTGGGCGACCTGCTGAAGTTCCCGAAGAACCTGCTGGTGAATTTCGTGCTGCGCCACGTCAGGCGCGAGGTGCCCCGCTACAAATTCGAAAACAGCGTGAGTTTCAGGCAGGCACTGAATGCGGGCGCTAGCGAGCAGCTCAGCCACGTCGAGATCGGCCTCGCCGACATCGCCTACCTGCAGTACACGGGCGGCACCACCGGCGTGTCCAAGGGCGCCATGCTGAGCCACCGCAACATGGTGTACAACGTCGAGCAGTCCATTCACTGGCAGGGCGAGGCCTACGACGGCGTGAAGCCGCTGGTCGCGATCACCGCGCTGCCGCTCTACCACATCTTTTCGCTGCAGGGGAATTGCCTGCTCGGCATGGCGCAGGGCGGGCTGAACGTGCTCATCACGAACCCCCGCGACATGCCCGGCTTCGTCAAGGAAATAGCGAAGTTCGAGTTCAACCTGCTCACCGGCGTGAACACGATGTTCGCAGGCCTCATGAATACGCCGGGGTTCAGGGACATCGACTTCAGCGCGCTGCGCGTCGTCGTCGGTGGCGGCATGGCGGTGCAGCCCGCGGTCGCGCGGCAGTGGCACAAGATTACCGGCAAACCGATCCTGCAGGGCTACGGCCTGACCGAGACGTCGCCGGCGGCCGTGTGCAACACGATCGACAGCGAATACACCGGTTCCATCGGCCTGCCGATCCCGTCGACGGAGGCGATGATTGCGAGCGACGACGGCAACCCGCTGCCGGTTGGCGGCATCGGCGAGATCTGCATAAAGGGCCCACAGGTCATGGAGGGTTACTGGCAGCGCCCCGCCGAGACCGCGGAAGTCATGCTGCCGGGCGGCTGGCTGCGCACCGGCGACATCGGCCGCATGGACGAGAACGGCTTCATTTACATAGAGGACCGCAAGAAGGACATGATCCTCGTGTCGGGTTTCAACGTTTACCCGAACGAGATCGAGAACGTGGTCGTGGAAATGGAGGGCATACTCGAGGCGGCCGCGATCGGCGTGCCCCACGAGAAGTCCGGCGAAGTCGTGAAGGTCTTCGCGGTCAGGATCGACTCGAGCATCACGGAACAGGACGTGCTCGAGTATTGCCGCGAGAACCTCACCGGCTACAAGCGGCCGAAGATGGTCGAGTTCCGCGACGAGTTGCCGAAGACCAACGTCGGCAAGATCCTGCGGCGCGCATTGCGGGACGAATAAGGTTATCGCCGGGGCGCCTGTAGGAGCGGGCCTCGGCCCGCGATTCTACCGGCCATCGATCGCGGTTCGAGAACCGCTCCTACAGGGGGACAACGGATATGCATACGAAGAAATTACTCATCGTCGCACCGTTGCTGCTCGCAGCGGTCCCGGCCGCGCTGGACCCGGTACGCGTCGCACCGCACATCTACGACGTCGCGTTCGAGAACGAGCGCGTGCGGGTGCTGAAGAAGATCATCCGCAACGGCGAAACACCGCCGCTGCACGCGCACCCGGACAGCGTCGTCGTTTACCTGAACCCCTGTGCGTGGATGGAAGACGACGGCGAGGGCGGTAAACGCATGCAGTCGTTCAAGTTCGGGGAACCTACCTGGGCTCCTGCAGGCACGCGCGGCGGCCAGACCGCCAACGTCGTGCAGGAGTGCCACGTCGTCGTGATCGAACTCCTGGAGTAAGCCGCAACTCCGTTCAGTCGCCTGCGCGCAGCGAGCGAACGCGCATGACTTACAGGTGGTACTGCGGGCTCAGCTCGTGGACCGCGTCGAGCAGCACGCCGAGGTGATCCGGGTCGATGTCCGGCGTGATGCCGTGGCCGAGGTTGAACACGTGACCGGGCCCCTTGCCGTAGCTCGCGAGCGCATCGGCGACGGCCTGCCGGATGACCTCCGGCGACTCGCGCAGGGTGGCGGGATTCACGTTGCCCTGCAGCGCGACCTTGTCCTCGACGTAGGTGCGCGCGGTGCCGAGGTCCGTGGTCCAGTCGACGCCCAGCGCATCGCAGCCCGTGCCGACCATGTCGGCGAGCATCTCGCCGGCACCCTTGGTGAACAGGATGACCGGGATTCGCTCGCCGTCCTTGTGGCGCGTCAGGCCGTCGACGATCTGCTGCATGCTCGCCAGCGAGTAGCGGCGGTAGTCGTCGCGTTCGAGTGCAGCGCCCCAGGTGTCGAAGATCTGTATCGCCTGGGCGCCCGCCTCGATCTGCGCGTTGAGGTAGTCGGTCGTGATCCTCGCGACCTTGGCGAGCAGTTTCTCGAGCGCCGCGGGGTCGTCTTTCGCCAGCCCCCTGATGCGCGCGAAGTCCCGGCTCGAGCCGCCCTCGACCATGTAGGTGCCCACCGTCCACGGGCTGCCCGAGAAACCGATCAGCGGCACGGCGCCGTCCAGTTCGCGGCGGATCGTGCGCACGGCATCGAAGACGTAACCCAGGGTATCGCTGACGTCGGGAACGGGCAGCTTGCGGATGTCGGCGGCGGAGCGTATCGGGCGCTCGAATTTCGGCCCTTCGCCGCTTGCGAAATGCAGCCCGAGCCCCATCGCGTCGGGAACGGTGAGGATGTCCGAGAACAGGATCGCGGCATCGAGCTTGTAGCGCCTGAGCGGCTGCATCGTCACCTCGCAGGCGAGTTCGGGGTTGCGGCACAGGCTCATGAAATCGCCGGCCTCGGCCCTCGTTGCGCGGTACTCCGGCAGGTAACGTCCCGCCTGGCGCATGATCCACACCGGCGTGCGCGGCACGGGTCTGCGCAGCAGCGCGCGGATGAGCAGGTCGTTCTTGAGCTTGGTCATGCGAATTGTGCCTCGATGGATGCCTGGATGGATTCCGCCGCTTCGCGCGGCCTGGCCGCATCGCGGATGGGGCGGCCGACGACGATGTAATCGGCGCCGCTGGCGAACGCGGTCTCCACGCTGACCACGCGTTTCTGGTCGCCGGCGGGCTTGTTGTCGACCGGCCGGATACCGGGCGTCACGACGACCAGCTTCTCGTCCACGAATTCCCTGAGCCTCGGCACCTCGAGCCCCGACGATATGACGCCGTCGCAGCCAGCTTCGAGCGCGCGCCGTGCGCGCGACAGCACGAGTTCGCCGACGTCGCAGTCGAAGCCCAGGTCGTCGAGGTCGCCGCGATCGAGGCTGGTCAGGACGGTCACGCCGAGCACCTTCAGCGTGTCGCCCTTGTTGTCGGCGGCCGCCTCCATGATCGACTGGTTGCCGTGCACGGTCACGAAACTCGCGCCGCGGTGCTGCAATTGCCGCACCGCGGAGCCCACGGTTGCCGGAATGTCGAAAAACTTGAGGTCGCAGAACACCTTGCGGTCGCCCGCGAGCATCCAGTCGAGCAGGTCGAAGTAGCCGCCGCTCATCATCAGCTCGAGGCCGAGCTTGTAGAACGTGACGGCGTCGCCCAGTTCTTCCGCGAGCGACATCGCCACGTCGCAGTCGGGAACGTCCATGGCGAAGATCAGCCGATCCTTGCTGGGAATGTCTTTCGGGGCCACGTGATAATCCAGGTTTGTTTGCCGGCCGCGAATTCTAACCCGAGATGCGCTTGTGTTCAGCGAATGCGTAACGATCCGTCATGCCGGCGATGTAATCGGCCACGACCCGGGCGCGCCCGGCGTCATCGCCCGCCGCCGCCCTGGCGGCGAACTCGCCCGGCATGCGGCCGACATCGTTCATGAACGTGTCGAACAGGTCCCGCAGGACGGTCTGCACCTTGCGCGTCATCTCCAGTTTTTGCTCGTGGCTGTACAGGTGCCGGTGCAGGAACTGCTTCAGCAGCCGGTGCTGCTCGCCGATCTCCGCGGAGAAGCCGACCAGCGGCCGCCCGGCGGCGCGGACGTCGTCGATGGATCGCGGCGCGGCCTCATCGAGATTGCGCTGCGTCGTTTCGATGAGGTCGGTGACGACGGTATTGATCATGCGGCGAATGATCTCGTAGATCAGGCGACGGTCCTCGAGCCCGGGGTAGCGCCGTGCGACCTCGCGGTACTGCGACTCGAACAGCGGCTGCTCGCGCAGCTGGTCGAGGCTGATGAGCCCGGCGCGGTAGCCGTCGTCGACGTCGTGATTGTTGTATGCCACCGCGTCGGAGATGTCCGCGAGCTGGGCTTCCAGGCCCGGCTGCGTGCGCTCCAGGAATCGTGCACCGAGGTCACCGAGCAGCAGCGCATTGTTCTTCGAGCAGTGCTTCAGGATGCCTTCGCGCGTCTCGAACATCAGGTTGAGGCCGGGGAAGTCGGCGTACTTTTCCTCGAGCTCGTCGACCACGCGCAGCGACTGCAGGTTGTGCTCGAAACCGCCGTAGTCGCGCATGCAGGCGTTGAGGGTATCCTGCCCCGCGTGGCCGAACGGCGTATGGCCGAGGTCGTGGGCGAGGCAGATCGCCTCGGTGAGCGGCTCGTTGAGTTGCAGCGCTACTGCGACCGAGCGCCCGATCTGCGCGACCTCGAGGGAATGCGTCAGGCGTGTGCGGTAGAGGTCGCCTTCATGGTTCACGAATACCTGGGTCTTGTAGACGAGCCGCCTGAAGGCGGTGGAATGAATGATGCGGTCCCTGTCGCGCTGGTACTGGCCGCGGTAGGCGTCGGCCGTCTCGCTGTAGCGCCGCCCCTTCGAGCGCGACTCCGTTGCCGCATACGGCGCGAGTGGCGCTGGCTGCATCAGGCCGTGCCCGCCAGCACGGCGTCGAGGCGCGCCGCATCGTAATCGCTGGTGACGAAGGCCTCACCAAGCCCGCGCAGCAGGACGAATCGCAGCCGCTTCTGCTGCACCTTCTTGTCCATCCCCATCGCGGCCAGCAGGTCGAGCGGCGCGATCGCGGGCGGTCGCGTCGGCAGGCCGGCACGTTCGAGCAGGTTCGCGATGCGCTCCGCGACTACCACGTCGCCGGCGCCCAGCTTTGCCGCCATCACCATGCCTGCGGCGACGGCCTCGCCGTGCAGCCACTCCCCGTAGCCCTGGCAGCGCTCGATGGCGTGGCCAAACGTGTGGCCGAAATTCAGGATCGCACGGCGGCCGCTCTCGCGTTCGTCCTCCGCGACGATCTCCGCCTTGAGTTCGCAGGAGCGCCGTATCGCCGCGGCCAGCGCCTGCGGGTCGCGCGCGAGCAGCGCTTCGACGTTGGCTTCGAGCCAGGCGAAAAAATCCGCGTCGACGATGGCGCCGTACTTGATGACCTCCGCGAGCCCCGCCTTCAGCTCCCGATCGGGCAACGTCGTCAGCGTGCTGGTGTCGATCAGCACCGCGCGCGGCTGGTGGAAGGCGCCGATGAGGTTCTTGCCCGAGGCATGGTTGACGCCGGTCTTGCCGCCGACGGAACTGTCGACTTGCGCGAGCAGCGTCGTCGGCACCTGGATGAAAGCGACGCCGCGCATGTAACAGGCGGCCGCGAAACCCGCGATGTCGCCCACCACGCCGCCGCCGAGTGCGATGATCGTGGTATCGCGGTTGGCGCCGCCCTCGATGAGCGTGTCGAGGATGTCCTCGACGGTCTCGAGCGTCTTGAATGCCTCGCCGTCCGGCAGGCTGATCGCCCGCAGCTGTTTCCCGGTGAGGTTCGCGGCGAGCACATCCAGGTACAGCGGCTCCACGGTCTCGTTGGTGACCACCAGGCAGTCGGGGCCGCGCACGTAGGCAGAAAGGTCGAAGCCGCCGCCGAGCAGGCCGCTGCCAATGACGATGGGGTAGCTGCGCTCGCCGAGTTCGACGGTTATGGATCGCGTATCAGGCATGGTGGCCGTAGATTACAACATCCCGCGCAACCAGACCGACTCCGGATGACTCGTCGAACAAGGGTGCCAATCGACACATGGGTCAGGCGCCCGGGTCATTTCTCGCCCTCATGGCTCGCTTCGCTGCGCTTTACTTCGGTCGAAAAACGTCCCGGGCGCCTGACCCTCGCGGCCGTTCGTAACGGAGCCCGATTCGGGCGTCTTCGATAGCGGGATGGAGATAGGGCTTCGCGGGCGTTTTTCGACTGTAGGAGCGCTTCTTGAAGCGCGATCCGGGCTTGTCGCCGTTCGCGGTTCGAGAACCGCTCCTACGGGCGGCCGCAGGACTGGGCAGCTCAGAGCCGGTCGAGAATCTCGTTGACGACGTCGCGGACCTTGCGGCTGTCGGTGTCGACGGTCAGGTCCGCGATCTCCCGGTACAGCGGCTCCCGTGCCGCCATCAGCGCCTCGAGCACCGCGCGCGGATCGTCGTTCCGGAGCAGCGGCCGGTCGCGCCCCTTGCGGGTCCGCGACAGCTGCTGGTCGACGCTGGTGTGCAGGTAGATGACGAAGCCGCGTGCGCCGAGGTGATTGCGGTTCTGCGGGTCCATGATGGCGCCGCCGCCGGTGGCGAGCACGATACCTTCCTGCTGCGAAAGGTCGTCGATGACCAGGGCCTCGCGTTTGCGGAAGCCCGCCTCGCCTTCTTCCTCGAAAATGAACGGGATGTCCACGCCCGTACGCGACTCGATCTCCTCATCGCTGTCCACGAAGCCGAGATGGAGCATGCGCGCCAGCTGCCGGCCGACGGCCGACTTGCCCGCGCCCATCGGGCCGACCAGGAACAGGTTTTGCGGATGCTTCACGGGTATCTCGCTCGCGGTCCTCAAAAGAGAAAGCCAACCCGGAGGTTGGCTTTCACCGGATTACTCCATGTCGCCGCTCAGTAGATTGTCGAGCCTTCCTCGAGGATGCGCGGCGTCACGAATATCAGCAGCTCGGACTTGTCGTTCTGCAGCTGCTTGCTGCGGAACAGGACGCCGATCGCCGGGATGTCGCCGAGGAACGGTACTTTCGTGATCGTCTCGCGGCGTTCCGTTTCGTAGATGCCGCCGAGCACGACGGTCTGCCCGTCTTCGACCAGCACCTGGGTTTCCACGGCGCGCGTATCGATACTCGGTACCGTGCCGCCGAGACCGCCCGTGGAAATCACGTCACCGACGTTATCCTTGTGAACCCGCAGGTCCATGATGATGTTGTTGTCGGGTGTAATCTGCGGCGTGACCTCGAGGCTCAGCACCGCTTTCTTGAACTGCACGGTGGTGGCACCGGACGATGCCGACTGCTGGTACGGGATCTCGACACCCTGCTCGATGCGGGCTTCCTTCTGGTTCGCGGTGATCACGCGCGGCGTCGAGACGATCTCGCCGCGGCCTTCCGCCTCCAGCGCCGTCAGCTCGAGGTCGACGAGGTAGTCCCTCTCGAGGACCGCGAGCGAGAACCGGCCGGCCGCGTCCGCAATCGGGACGTTCACGTTGTAGCGGTCCGTGAGCACCGGCAGCTGCACCGGCGTGACCTGGCCGCTGGTACCGAGGTTGTCGATGATCGAGTTGATCATGGTGTCCGTGCCCGAGCCGTTGCCCGAAATCACGGCTGCGCCGTCGGTGCCGTTCTCGCGATAGGCGGTAACGCCGAGGCGCACGCCGAGATCGCGGCTGAAGTCGTCGTTGACGACCACGATGCGCGACTCGATCAGCACCTGCTTGATCGGCACGTCGAGCGTCCGGACCATGCGGCGGATGTCCTCCAGCCGGTTGGCCGTGTCCTGGACGAGCAAGGTGTTGGTGCGGTCGTCGACGGCGATGCTGCCACGAACCGACAGCAGGCTGTTGCCGCCGCCTTCCGCCTGGATCAGCGCCGCCAGGTCGGCGGCCTTCGCGTAGTTGACCTGCAGGAACTCCGAGTACATCGGCTCGAGCTCGCTGATTGCATTGCGCGCCTCGAGGTCCGCGGTCTCGCGGGCCGCGATTTCTTCAGCGGGCGCGACGATGATCACGTTGCCGTTCTGGCGCATGTCCAGGCCCTTCGTCGTCATGACGATGTCCAGCGCCTGGTCCCACGGCACGTTGCGCAGGCGCAGCGTCACGTTGCCCTGCACCGTGTCGGACACGACGATGTTCCTGCCCGACGTTTCGGCGAGCAGCTGCAACACGGCGCGCGTCTCGATGTCCTGGAAATTGAGTGTGAGG
>DATIUU010000068.1:0-5283 GCA_035466635.1 Woeseiaceae bacterium | reverse complement strand
GGGAGATGATGGCATCCGCAACGGGCCGCTCGCGACTGATGTGCGTCGTAACGTCGAGGCCCGACGCCTCGGCCGTCTTCGCGAGGTCGTGAAGCGCGTGCTTCTGTGCTTCCTCGATGTCTTTCGCCAGGTCTCTCACTTCGCTCGAAATGATGAATACCTCGCTGAGAAAGCTGGTCGTCGGATCGCACAGCAGGAGCTCAAGATCGCAGTTCATGAGCTTCGCCAGCCAGGTGGCTCGAGCGACAACGTCTTCAGGGTAGTTGTCGAGTTCGATGATTGTCAGAACAGTCTCGCTCATTCGATTCTCCCTCGAATCCAATACAGCGACGGCGCACAGCCGCCGCGTATCAGAGGATAGGAGCGTTGCGCGAGATGCAAAATCCGTATGCGACGCGCCAAATTTCGGCGACTACTTAGGTACGTCGCGCCGCAGGGGGCGGGGGGTGCGACGAAAAAGGCCGGGCAGCGGCCCGGCCTTGCGTCACCGCCTTTGCGGCTGGCTGTCAGGAACGCCGGAAGCGGCTGAAGAAGCCGCCTTTGCGCTCGTCATCATCGTCGTCATTGATGGCCGCCGGGTCCGGGTTGACCTTGAGCGCCTTCATCGTTTGCGTCAATGACGTTGTAATCTGCTCTTCGATGGGGACCGGTTTCACCGCCGGGGCGGCGGGCGCCTCGGCACCTGCCTTCGTGGCGCCGGTATTTGCCGCGCTCAGCGCGCGCACCGTTGCGAGCCGCTGCGAAGCCGAAATGTCCAGGCCGCCTTTCTGGTCCTCGATCGTGGAATCGATCGAAACCTCGATGCCGGGCGTTTCGCCCCAGACGCTCTCGAACTCCTTCTCCAGGTTCGACTTCGGCCGGGGCGCCGCCGCAGCCGGCTTTTCACTGGCTTTCGCGGCTTCCGCGGCCGCCTCTTCGGCGACCCTGGCGGCGACCGCGGCCGCGGCGACGCTGAGTTCCTCGCCGAAGAGCGTCTCCGCCATCTTGTCGTCGACGTCCTCGATCGTCTTTGCCCTCGCCAGGCCCTGCGCGATCTTTTCCAGCTCCGCAGCAGACTTCTCCTGGCGGGCACGCTCCTGCCTGGCCACTTCGGCCTTGTCGGCGGCAGTGTCTTCCTCCGCGACGATGCCTTCCTTCTCGAGCCGTTGCTTCCGTTCCAGGGCAGCGACGTCGACCTTGCGGTTGATCGAGTCGTCCAGCGTGATCTCGGGAATGTCCTCGATTTCGTGACTGGGCGCCTTTTTCTTGCCGGGCACGGGGACGGGCGCGTCATCCTGGGCGGCGTCCGGGTCCCGGCCGTGTGCAACCGCCATCGCGCGCTCCAGCGCATCGAGATCGGGGCGCAATTCGGCGAGGGTGGGGTCGCGATCCCAGGCAGGGATGTCGTCGTCCGCCGCCGTGTCCTTCGCCGGCGACAGAACGGCGCCGGTCGCCTCGGTCAGTGTCGGAATCGTCTCGTCGGCGGCGGGCTCGGGCTGCCGGTCGAACTCGAACTCGGCAAACGGTTCCAGTTCGGGTTCGAGTTCAAGCCTGACCGCGGGCGCGGGCTGCGGTTTCACGCGGGGCTTCGGTTCCGGCGCCGGCGGCTTGCCGGCCGCGGGTTGCGGTTCCGGCTTCGGTGGCTGCGGCTTGCCGGCAACGGGCTTCGTTTCCGGCTTCGGTGGCTGCGGCTTGCCGGCCGCGGGTTGCGGGGCCGGTTTCGGCTCTGCTGCGGGTTCGGGGATCGCAGGCTCGGCGCCGAGTTCGGCGGAGATTGCCTCGATATCGGGCAGCGTGTGCCGGCTGTGCGATCGCTCCGCCGGCTTCGCCGCGGCCGGTGCATCGCTCAGTATGGCCAGTGCCGGCTGGGTGTCCTGGATCAACTCCGGGATGTCATCGTCGTTTGCATCCGCCACCGGTACGGCTGCCGCCGCCTGCCCGGGCATGGACAGCGCGACCAGTTCCGCCGTGGCATCGTCGCTGTGCCTGGGCTCGGGCTGCCGGCTGCTGATTTCCGGCAACCGCGTGAACTTGCCCGTGAGGCCGAACTCCTCGTTGCCGATACGGCTGACGAGGTCCAGGCTGACGGTCGCCGCCCTGGTCTCCGCGGCCGCTTCGAGCGATGCTTCGACCAGGTTGTTCACGACGCGCAGGATGCCGCCACTCAGTTCGTGCAGCAGTCCGATCGTGCCACCGGCAAATGCCTCGTCGAAATCGCCGCCGGCCCGCCGGAAGCAATGGCGCAGGTAACCGCCCAGTTCCTCCACGTTGCAGGGCTCGAGGCTGCGGCGCAGCCGGATGCGCTGCCTGAGGCGGGCGAGGGCTTTGGAGGCGACGAGTTCCTTCAGATAGTCATCGCCCATCAGGACGATGGCGGCACCGTCGGACGGCCCGGTGTCGGCCGCCGTGACGACCTCGAGTTCGGCGAGCATGTCGGGGCCGAGGAACGGCGCGTCCTCGACGAGAATGAACATGCGCGAGTCGTTCTTCGCGAGGTTGAACAGCAGCGTGCGGAACAGGGCCAGCTTCTGGTTGCCGCGCTGCGGGCGTTGCTGGATGCGCATGTGATCGAACAGCAGGTCCAGGAGTTCGCCCCGCTGCAACGGGAACCGGCCGACCCTGACGATGGCGTTCCTGCCGCTGATCGCGCCCAGCGAGTGAGCAACGGCCGTGGACTTGCCGCAACCGACCGGGCCGGTGAGCGTGACGACCGCGTCGGGCGCCGTCAGCGCTTTCTTGATGCCTTGCAGGACGCTCGCGGTTTGCGGTCCGACGAAGACGTCGGCGCCCGCCGTGTTGCCGTGAAAAATCCGTCGTTCGAGCCCGAAGTGGTTCTTGTACATAGTTCCCCGTATCCCAGTTGTTCGCTGCAGTGCACAATTCCGGACAGCAACAAGAATTTTGCGGGCTATCCCGCCGCAATACGTGGGTTTATGTCACAAAAAGCGCATCGCTGCGGGCCGCTTCTGGCGCTGCACGGGCACACAAAACGGTGGCATTCCAGCGTGGATCGCTCAGAATACGACGCTCGGTCAACCCGAGGAGCGATTCTTGAAAGCCAAAACGCAGCGACTGCTACTGGGCGCCGCGATTCTGACCATCGCCGCCGGCATCGCCTTCGGGCTTGCCAGGGGCCTGCGGCAGGAGCCGCCGCAACGCGAGGTCGACGATCGCGCGCTGCTGGTCGACGTACTGCAGCTGGAGACCTTGTCCGCCCAACTCACGGTACGCAGCCAGGGCACGGTGTTGCCAAGGACACAAACCGTGCTCGGCGCGGAGGTCGGGGGCACGATCGTCGAGATTTCGCCGAAGTTCATACCGGGCGGCGTGTTCCGGGCCGGCGAAGTCCTGCTGCGCATCGATGCGACCGACTACGAGGTCGCCGTCCGCCAGGCGGAGGCGCTCCTCAAGCAACGCAGGATCGAGTTCGACGGCGCCGAGAAGCTCCGCGAGCAGGGCTATCGCGCCGAGGCCGAGTATGCGTCCGCGGCCGCGGCGCTCGCGTCTGCCGACGCCGAGCTGAAGCGTGCCCGGCGCAACCTGGAACGGACTGCAATACACCTGCCCTATGAAGGCATGGTGCTGAGCAAGGACGCCGATCTCGGGCAATTCGTAACGCCGGGCACGCGGCTCGGCGTTACGTTTGCCACCGACTATGCCGAAGTGCGCCTGCCGCTGACGGACCAGGACCTGGCGTTCATCGACCTGCCTACCGCCACGCAAATTGCGGCGACCGGGGCAGCCGAGGGACCGCCGGTAACGCTGTCGGCGACACGTCTGGGTAAGCCGGCGAGCTGGCAGGCCCGCATCGTGCGCAGCGAGGGCGTTGTCGACGAGAAAAGTCGCGTCACCTATGCCGTCGCCCGGATCGACGACCCGTATCGCCTGCACGAACCCGGAATTCCATTGCCCATCGGCACGTTCGTCACGGCGGATATCGCGGGGCGGACGATGACCGACGTCATTCGCGTGCCGCGGTCCGCGTTGCGGGCCGCCAGCCAGCTGCTGGTCGTCGATGACGACAATCGAATCCGCATCCGGGACGTCGACGTTATCCGCGCGGACGCCCGCTATGCCTATATCGGCAGCGGTGTCGAGGCCGGCGAACGCATTGCCGTTTCAGCGATCGAGACCCCGTTGAACGGCATGCACGTGCGCACGACGGACAGGCCCGGGGCCGATGCGGAGCAGGGGGGGCAGGTCGCTGCCAAGGACGAGGCCGGCAAGGACGGCGTGGAATGACCATGGAACACGGGCGTTCGCCGCAGCGAAAGAGCATCATCGCCTGGTTTGCGGGCAATCACGTCGCCGCGAACCTGCTGATGTTGTCGATCCTGCTCGCGGGCGCGGTATCGCTGTTCACGATTCGCAAGCAGACGACACCGGATTTCGAGCTGAACACGATCGACGTTCGCGTGCCGTACCTCGGCGCGGCGCCCCAGGAAGTGGAAGAAGGCGTCGTGATCAAGATCGAGGAAGCCGTGCAGGACGTGCAGGGTATCGTCGAGATGCGCGGATTCGCGCGCGAGGGCCTCGGCAGCGTCACGCTCAAGGTGTCTCAGGATGCGGATATCCTCGAAGTACTCAACGAGGTGAAGACCCGCGTAGACGCGATCGCGACCTTCCCGGCGCTCACCGAGAAGCCGGTCATCTACAAGCAGGAAGTGCCGGTCCACGTGGTGTTCCTTGCGATTCACGGCGACCTGGACGCATTCGCGCGCAAGGCCATCGCGCAGGAAGTGCGCGAAGATCTGATGCGCTTCCCCGAGGTAACGCAGGTCGAGTACCTGGGCGACCGCGACTATGAGATCAGCATCGAGGTATCGGAGCACGTGCTGCGGCAGTACGGGCTGACGATGAACGAGATATCGCAGGCGGTGCGCGATACCTCGGTCGACCTGCCGGGCGGCACCATCAAGACCACCGGCGGCGATATCCTGCTGCGCACCGAAGGCCAGGTCTATACCGGCATGGACTACGGCGACCTGGTGCTGCGGACGTTCCCCGACGGCACGCGCCTGACACTGGCGGACATAGCCGACATCAAGGACGGTTTCGTCGAAACCGAAGGCTTCGGGCACTTCGATGGCGAGCCCACGGCGACGCTGCGCGTGCTCGCAACCGGCCAGCAGAACGAGCTCCACACCGCGGACGTCGTGCGCGAGTACGTCGACGAAAAGTCCGCGACGCTGCCGGACGGCGTGTCGATCGACATCTGGATCGATCGTTCCCACTACCTGCGCGGCCGCCTGGAGATGATGACCAAGAACATGCTGCAGGGAGCGCTGCTGGTGTTCATCGCCC
>DATIUU010000067.1:0-1586 GCA_035466635.1 Woeseiaceae bacterium | reverse complement strand
GTCGAGCCTCGAGGCCCTGACGCCGCTCGTCTACGACCAGTTGCGCCGGATCGCGGCGCGGTCCTTCCGCGGCGAGCGCCCGGACCACACGCTGCAGGCCACGGCGCTCGTGCACGAGGCCTACGCGAGGCTCGTCGGCATCGACGTCGACTGGCAGGGGCGGGCGCATTTCTTCGCGCTGGCGGCGCGGCTCATGCGGCGGATTCTTGTCGACCATGCCAATTCCAGGCGAGCCGGGAAACGCGGCGGCGACGCCGTGCACGTACCCCTCGATGACGTCATTCTCGTCGGTCCCGAATCCGGCGAAGAGATCCTCGAACTGGACGACGCGCTCTCCGAACTGGCACAGGAAGACCAGCGCAAGGCGGACATCCTCGAGCTGCATTATTTCGGCGGCCTGACCTACGCGGAGCTCGGCGACGTCCTCGGCCTGTCGAGCAGCACGCTCGATCGCGAGATGCGTTTCGGCAAGGCGTGGCTGCGCGCGCGGCTGGAAGACTAGGCCCTGTCGGCGTCACTGGCCGCCGGCCGTTGCTTCCCCTCGTGCCTGCCGAAGTTCGGCGAGGTAGTGCTCAACCCGTTCGGTACGCGGGTCGTCGGGTCCAAGGCTCTCCAGGTAGCGGTCCCTGACCTCGACGAGCAGGCGCTCGGCCTCGTCGTAACGGCCGAGGCCCGTGAGCGCGGCGCCGAGTTCGTTCTTCAGCTCCGAGATCAGTACGTGGTCTTCGTCAAAGTGCTCGCGGCGCAGGTCGAGCATATCGCGAAGAATGGGCTCCGCTTGCGCGTACCGGCCCAGCTTGTTGAGGACGAACGCCTTGTTCGCCAGCGGAAACGAACGGTTGACGTGCCGCTCCGGCAGGCCCGTCAGGTCCTGCATCTCGATCGAGCGTTCGAACCACTCGACCGAAGCCTCCAGGTCGCCGAGGTCGTCCAGCAACGTCGCCCGGTTGTTGTAGGCCGCGCCGAGGCTCGGGTGCGGGCCGGCGTAGGCGCGCTCCATGATGTCGATGAACGCCTGGTTGGCATCCAGCGCCTGCTCCAGCCGGTCGTCGTCGGCGAGCATCTGGCTGTAGCTGTTCCAGGTGTGCGCCACTTCGAGATGGTCCGGCCCGAGCATGCGCGTGCGCGACTCGATGACTTCGAGATACAGCGCTTCGGATTCCTCGTAGCGCCGCGTATTGCGCAGCAGGCCGGCGAGCTGGCGTTTCGTGTCGTCCGTCTCCGGATGCGGGCCGCCGTAGAAGCGTTGCTGCATTGCCAGCGCGTCGCGCAACAACGGTTCCGCATCGTCGTTACGGTCGAGGATCCGGTACAGGCCGGCGAGGTTCTTCATCGCCTCGGCGACGGCTGGGTCGTCGCCGTCGGCGAGTGAACGGGACAGCGCCAGCGCGTCGATGAACGCGGTCTCGGCGGCGCCGAAGTTGCTCGTCACTTCCTCGAATGCGCCGATCGCACTCAGCGCTTCGAGTACTGCCGGGTGCTCGCGGCCGTGGATCGCCGTGCGCGTCTCCAGGACGTCGCGAAAGAGCGCTTCTGCGCGTTCGTAGTTGCCGTCGTCCTGGTGCAGGAAGGCGAGGGTCAGCTTC
>DATIUU010000066.1:0-5319 GCA_035466635.1 Woeseiaceae bacterium | reverse complement strand
TCGGCGGGTTCGAGCTCGGCGTAACCGGACACGCGCATTTGCCGCGCCGCCCAGAGGTCCAGCGTCGCGACCGCCTCGCGGTGCAGCCAGTCGGCGGTCCAGTCCGGGGCGACGTAGCCGCCGTGGCCCCAGATCGAGCCGAGCTGGTGCCCGCCGATGGACTGCCAGACCTGGCGGCCCTGCTCGATATCGGCGCGCGTGAACACGACACTGCCGTCCGTCGTGACGACGCTTTCGGGCATCGGCGGCGCCTGCCGGTGGATCTCGCCACCGAGGAAGAGCAGCACGCCGAAGGATACGAGGAGCAGTCCGGCGAGGCTGATCCATAGTCTCTTGATGGAGTTCATTTCGCATCTCCTGCTAACAGTGAGGAGATGTTGGCGCGGCCGGGCCGGGGACGCCTTGATCTAGATCAGGGCGGCGCTATTTTTTGTTGCGCTTCGGGCGATCGCCCGCCGCTGGCAGCGCCCGGGGATCCGGCTCGCCGTTTCGGGTGCGGGGCGGCTGCGGTTCGCGATGTCCATCCGCGGCATCGCGATACGACGGGTCGAGTTCGTGCAGGTAACAGGGCGACGAGGCGTACGGGCGCAGTTCGTCACCTTCGCCGCCGCAGTCGCGGCCATCGGACGTGCCGCGCTTCTTCGATGATCCAGTCGCCATCCTGCCCCTCCGGGATTCGGCCTGTAACGCCTACTGTAACCGCTGGCAGGCCATGCGTCAGCCTCCGCCCCGGAGACTGTCGATGTTGGCGGCCACCGCGCTGCCCCACCGGCTCTCATCCCGGTGGTTTGCGACGAACCGGCGGCCGGCGGGACGAATCAACAGCCGCCCGCCGCCTCGTGTAGCATGAGCCTCAACCGGGCGAGCGGAGACATGATGAACCTCATCGGCAATATCCTGTTTTTCATCTTCGGCGGGTTCGCGATCTTCTTCGGCTACCTGCTCGGCGGGATCGTGCTGTGCCTGACCATCGTCGGCATTCCCTTCGGCATCCAGTGCTTCAAGCTCGCCGGCGGCGTGCTCGCGCCGTTCGGCCGCGAAGTGCGCGAAACCGAGCCGCCGGGCGGCGCGCTCGCCATTATCATGAACGTCATCTGGATCATCCTGCCCGGCCTCGAACTGGCCATCATGCACCTGTTCCTGGCCGCGTTCTTCGCACTCACCATCATCGGCATCCCGCTCGCCCTGCAGCACATCAAGCTCCTGCCGCTCGCGCTGCTGCCGTTCGGCCGCGTGGTGCGGGACATCGCGACCGGGCGCGAGTACCCGTGATCTTCGTGTTCGAAGTGCACGTGCAGCCCGGGCACACCGCGGAAGCCTATGCCGCGGCCTGGGTGCGCGCGAGCGAGATCATCCAGCGGGCGCCGGGGGCACGCGGCACGCGCCTGCACCGGAAGATCGGCGACGAGCGCACGCTGCTCGCCATCGCGAGCTGGGACAGCAAGGCGTCGCGTGACGCGATGGAGGCGAAGCCGTCGGCCGAGGTGCGGCGCATCATCTCGGAGCAGGCGGAATTCGTGGACGTGCGGGTGATCGGGGAGTTCGAGGACCCGGACTGGATCGTCAATCCCGGTTCGGTTACGCCTTCTTCGGCCTGAGCCGCTTGACGAGGCTCTGCACGCCGACGAGCAAGCCGCCGACCACGATCCCCGTAACCGCGTTGAAGACGAGCGCCGCAAGACCCGAGAACAGGTCCCTTGCGACCGGCAAGGCGTGCGCGTAGTCCTCGATATCGTGCAGCCAAACGGCGAGCAGCGGCAGGCCGTGCACGATGATGCCGCCGCCGACCAGGAACATCGCAGCGGTACCCAGGACCGACAGCGTCTTCATCATGACAGGCGCGAAAGCGAGGATCCTCTCGCCGAACCATCGCTGCAGCGCGGCCTTCCGGTTCTCGCCCGGCTTCTCCATTAAGTGCATGCCGACGTCGTCGAGCTTGACGATGCCGGCGACGAGCCCGTAGACGCCCACGGTCATCAGCGCGGCGATCAGCGATACCACGCCGATGCGAACGGCGAGCTCCGCATCCTGCACCGTGCCGAGCGCAATCACGATGATCTCGGCGGACAGGATGGCATCGGTGCGTATCGCGCCGCGGATGCGCTGCTTCTCGAACTGCACCATGTTCACCTGCCGATCGGCGACCGCCCGGACGCGTTTCGCGTGGTCCTCCTGCTCCTCCTCCCGGCCGTGCAACAGGCGATGCGCGACCTTTTCGAAGCCCTCGTAACACAGGAAGGCGCCGCCGAGCATCAGGAGCGGCGTGATGATCCACGGGAACACGGCGCTCAGGAACAGTGCCGCGGGCACCATCACGAGCTTGTTGACGGCCGAGCCCTTGAACACCGCCCACACGACCGGGAGTTCGCGCTCCGCGCGCACGCCCGTGACCTGCTGGGCGTTCAGCGCGAGATCGTCGCCGAGCACGCCGGCCGTCTTCTTGGCCGCGACCTTGGTCATTAGCGATACGTCGTCGAGTATCGTAGCGATATCGTCGAGCAGGGTTAACAGGCTGCCGGCGGCCATAGTGGATTCCCGTGGTTACTCGGCGCCGGTTTCCGGATCGCGGCTGGCCGGGTACGGGAACCTGACGTGACCGTAACGCACGACGAGAACGGCGATCGCGATCACCAGGATGCTGGCGGCGATGGCGATGATGCGGGTCGCGTCCATGTCCTTCACGTCGATGATCAGGTAGCGGGCGATCGCGACGATGGCGATATAGAGCGGCATGCGGACCGGCAGCTTCCCCGACTCCCAGTAGACCTTCACCATGGTGATGGTCTCGACGTAGATGAACATGAGCAGCAGGTCGGTCAGGAGGACCGTCTGCTGCACCCACATGTGCCGTATCTCGATGCCGCCGGCGACGACCGTTGCCAGCAGGATGATGCTGAGGCCGGCGTCTTCGACGAGCCTCGCGACGCGGATGCCGTGGCGCCGGATGTCGCTGTGGAAGTGCTCGCTGGAATCGCTCATCGGCTCATTCTACCGGCTATTCTTCAGGACATTAATGCCGAGTACACCCATATCCATGCCATCGAAGACCGGGAAGCCCTGGCGCTCGAAGACGGCCTTGTACCGCTGGTAGGGTACACCGGCATCGATGACGATGCCTACGAGGCGGCCCGATGACTCCGCCAGCGCCTTCAGCCGGGCCGCGAACGCCTCCGCTTCGTTGAGTTGCTGCGTGTCGAGCTGTTCCGACAGCGGCACCAGGCCCAGCATGACGACGCCGGCGCCGAAGCCGATCATGGCCTCGACGCAATCGAAGTACACCGCTTCGTCGGCCATCGGCGTCAGGTCCAGCGGGTTCGCGGCCGCCACCAGCCCCTGCATTCCGTGGCGCTCGAGCACGCCGCCCAGCACGGCACGGTTTTCCCCGGTGAGCGGGTACAGGCGCCCGGTGTCGTTGTCGCCGAGCGTGTCGACACTGCCGACGGTCTCGTAGCCGGCGTTGGTGACGATCGCGAGCTTGCCGAGCTCGCGCAGGTCGGGGTAGGCCGCCATCCACTTGAGCACCGCGTTGAACTGGTTGAAGGACTCGGTGATAACCGCGCCGGCCTTGTGCAGCAGCCGCTTCTGCACGTGGTAGTCGCCGGTCATGGCGCCCGTGTGGCTCGCGGCCGCGGATTTACCGAGCTGCGAGCGGCCGCCCTTGTAGATGATGACGTGGCGATTCTCCGCGCGGAATTCCTCGACCAGTTTCGCGACCGCGCAGGCGTCGCCGCCGACGAAACCCTCGACATAGATGCCGAGCACCCGCACCGACTTGTCGCGCGCGACCAGCGCCATGAAATCGGAAAGCTTCATGTCGAGCTGGTTGCCGATCGAGAAGCCGTACTTGAGGTTGAGATTCGAGTGGCGCGACAGGCGCGTGATCAGGAACGCGCCGCTCTGGCTGATCAGCGCCACGTCCGAGTCGGGGGCGAACTCGACGTTCAGCTTGCTCTGCGGGATGAACAGGCTGTTGAGTTTCAGGGGCGACAGCAGCATGCCGAGGCCGTTGGGGCCGACGATGGCCGGGCACCACTCGCCGTTCTCCCGGCGCGACTCGATGAGGCCGGACAGGCGGGCGCCGAAGCCTTCCCGGTCGGCGCCGTCGCCGATGCCGCCGGCGACGATGTAAACCACCGCGGCGCCGCCGCCCTGCGCGCACAGCTGCTCGATCATCGGCACGCATTGTTTTGCAGGCAAAGCGATGATCAGGATGTCGACCGGCTCGTCCAGCAGTGCAGCAACGTCCTGAACACAACGAATGCCGGCAAACGCCTCGGCACCGGGTTTGATGACGAGCAGGCCGGTCGCGGGCAATGACGACTGGCGCAGGTTCTCGAGGATCAGGCCGCCGACGTTGCCGGCTCTCGCCGACACGCCCGCGAGCGCGATGCGGCGCGGGTTGAGAAAGCTGTCGTCCTGCAACGGTACGGGGCAGGTCTCGTCGTGCCCGGCGGTGGAACGCAGGCCGACGCCGTCGAGCGCGACGAAGTCGCCGTTGCGATCGACCACTACCGGGTTCATCTCGAGCAGGCCGAGATTCTCGCGGGCCATCAGCTCATCGAGCTTCCAGAGCTTTTCGAGGAAGCCGAGCAGCTTGTCGGGCGTGGTGAGCGCCGCCTGCTGGCGGGCCGCGCCGAGCAGGATCCTGCCGAGCCAGTGTGATTTCAGTTCCGCAAAGGCTTCTTCCGGCGTGTACACGGACGCCGGCCACACGAGCAGCGACTGCTTCATCTCGCGCGCCCAGTCTTCCGTCAGCAGGCCGCCGAAACCGAAACTGATGATAGCGCCGCAACACTGGTCGCGCTGCAGGCTCACGAAGATCTCGCTCGGCGCCTGCTTCGCGTGCCGGAACTCGACGCGCTCCGCGACGAGGGTGCCGAGCCAGTCGAACGTCTGCCCGAGTTTCTCGCGCATGCTGGTGTGCATCGCCGCCACGGCCTCGCGGTCGAAATCGCAGAAGGCGAGCGCACCGCTGTCCGACTTGTGCCAGAGGTCGCGGGCGATGCCCTTGACGACGACCGGGTAGCCCGCTTCGAACGGCACGCCAGCGAGTTTGTCCTCGTGATCGATGAAACAGTGCCGTGGCGTGCCGATGCCGACCGCGGACAGGTATCCGTAGACGTCGTGTTCCGGGATGAAAGCGCTGGTCACTGGATGATGGGACAATTCGTGCCGTTAGCGCGTACTGCGTGCACCGGAAAGGGACACCTCGCCGGAATCCCTGACGCGGATCGACGGCCGCAACGCGCCCGGGTCGAGCTTCGCTTCGAATTCGTAGCTGAGCGTATCCCTCTGGCTCGACATCAGTTCGCGGACCAG
>DATIUU010000065.1:0-3625 GCA_035466635.1 Woeseiaceae bacterium | reverse complement strand
TGATGCCGTGCCGCGCGCCGACGGAGATCGCGGCGAGGACCGCGGCGGTGTCCCGGTCGTCGACGAGCGCTGCCAGCCGGTCCACGGCGCGTTGCCGCACACGATCCACCAGGGTACCGGCCTCCTGCCCCAGGCGCCGGTTGCGCGGCCCGTTGACGACGTAACCCGTCGCGCCGATGCGTTGCCGGAACAGCCAGGCCTCGTAATCGAACACGCCCGGGTTGCTGGTACCGCGCGGCCGGCGCAGCCGCACCTCGAACTGCCATACGTCGCCGATGTCGGGCCGTTCGGGTGCCTCGTACCAGCTGATGCGAAGCCGCGGCGGAATTCTCGGATCGTCGAGCGGCCGAGCGAGGAAACTGATCGAGTCTCCTCTCCGCCGCGGAAAATCGACGACCTGCAATTCCGTCAACATGCTGTCGCCCTCGTACTGCGCCGGCAGCCGGTGTGCGATGACCTGCTGCGCATGCAGTGCGAACAGGCACAGGCCGGCGAGAAACCACGCAGCCGCCGCGCGCCCGCCGGCAAGCAGCGCGACGGCGGCGCCCAGGCCTGCGACCGGAAACAGGACGTAGCCCGAGGTAAAACTGGTAAAGTGCAGCACGTAAGCACCTGCCAGCAGGCTCAAACAGGATTTGATCATCTTGGTGCTGTTGCATCGGCCCGGAGCACGGGTGTGGCCCGCTGTCAGAACATCGGATTCGACGCGGAATGCCAAGACGCTTTTTCAGGAAGTTCGCACTCAAACGCCACCAGTTCGGTGAGCGCTGGTTCCTTGCGCCGTTCCGCCACGTGATGCACGACCACCGCCTGTGGAGCATACGACGCAAGAACGTCGTGCCGGCGGTCGCACTGGGCGCGTTTTTCGCTTTCCTGCCGTTCCCCGGCCACCCGATCTGGGCCTCGCTCGCGGCACTGGCGCTGCGCATCAATATCCCGATCGCGGCACTGACGACCTTCATCAGCAACCCGCTGACGATGGGGCCGATGTACTACTTTGCCTACCGTCTCGGCGCCGTACTGCTCGGCGTGCCGCAGAAGCCGTTTGCCATGGAAATGTCGTTCGCATGGGTCACGGACACGTTCGTGTACATCTGGCAGCCGATGCTGCTCGGGTGCGTGCTGCTGGGTACGGCGTCGGCGCTGGTTGCGTACGTGACGCTCGATCTCGTCTGGCGCAGTTCCCTCGGCCAGTACAAGTCGCGCAAGCGTGCGCAGCGCCGCGACAGGGACGAGTGAGCGCTACCTGGTGTCCTGCTCTTCCAGGCGGCCGTTCTCGAGGACCAGCACGCGATCCATGCGATTTGCGATCGAGTGATCGTGCGTGACGATGACGAGGCTGGTGCGCATTTCGCGGTTCAGTTCGAGCATCAGGTTCAGGACGTGCTCGCCGTTGCCGGCGTCGAGATTGCCGGTCGGTTCGTCCGCGAGTACGAGTTGCGGGCGGGTGATCAGGGCGCGTGCCACCGCTGCGCGTTGCCGCTCGCCGCCCGACAGCTCGCCCGGTTTGTGAGTCAGGCGCGCGCCCAGCCCGACGCGGCCGAGCAGGTCGCGCGCTTGCGCCAATGCGTCGGCTTTCGACTCGCGCCGGATGAGCAGCGGCATCGCGACGTTTTCCTCGGCGCTGAACTCCGGCAGCAGGTGATGGAACTGGTAGACGAAGCCGATGTAACGATTCCTGAGGTCGCCCTTGGCTTTCTCGTCGCCGCCGTGCATCGCCACCCCGTCAACGAGCACGACGCCCTCGTCGGGATCGTCCAGCCCGCCCATGATCTGCAGCAGCGTGGTCTTGCCCGAACCCGATGCGCCGATGATGGCGACGCGCTCGGCCGGCGCGATCTCGAGGTCGACACCGCTGAGGACCTCGAGCACCGAGCCGCCTTCGCGGAAACGACGCACGACGCCGCGGCATTCCAGCACGCTGCGCTTGTCGTCAGTCATAGCGCAGCGCCTCCGCCGGCGCGGTCCTGGCGGCGACCCATGCCGGGTACAGCGTGGAAACCAGGGCGAGTGCCAGCGCAATGAACGCGATCCTCAGCACATCCCCGGCACGCGGTTCCGAGGGAAGGTCGCTGATGAAATACACCTCCGCCGCGAGGAACTTGATGCCGAACAGTGCTTCGAGGTGCGTCACCACGGTCTCCAGGTTGATGGCGAGCAGGACGCCGAACAGGACGCCGGCCAGCGTGCCGACGATACCGATGATGCTGCCCTGGGTCACGAAGATCCTGAGAATACTCGACGGCCGCGCACCCACCGTGCGCAGAATGGCGATGTCCGCCTGCTTCTCCTTCACCACCATCACGAGGGTGGACACGATGTTGAACGCGGCGACCGCGATCACCAGCAGGAGTATGACGAACAGTATCGACTTGGTGATCTGGATGGAGCGAAAGAAATTCACGTGCCGCCGGGTCCAGTCGCTGATCAGCACGAGCGCGCCGTTCTCGATCGCGACTTCGCGGACGATCGCGCCGGCGTCGAAGATGTCGGTGACGGAAAGGCGGACGCCGCTGACGGTGTCCCGCTTGCGATACAGTTTCTGCGCGTCACCGAGATTGATGAAGGCGAGGCGGCGGTCGAACTCGTACATGCCGACCCGGTAGATGCCGCTCACCGTGAACCGCTTGGTCCTGGGCACCACGCCGGCGGGCGTCACGATGCCCTCGGCAAGCGTCACGGTGACCTTGTCGCCGACGCCCAGCCGCAGCTCTTTCGCGAGCTCCACGCCGAGCACGATGTTGAACTCGCCAGGCTCGAGACTGGCCAGTTCGCCCTCGATCAACAGGCCCGCCACGCCGGACACGGCCTGCTCCTGCGCCGGGTCGATGCCGCGCAGTTCAGCGCCGCTCAGCCGTTCACCGAACACCAGCAGCGCCTGGCCGCTCACGTAGGGAGCGGACGCAGTCACGCGTGGATTGCGTGCGGCGGTTGCCTGCAGGTCCTGCCAGCCGCCGAGTTCCCCCTCCACGCCCTCGATGCTTGCGTGCGAAGTCATCGCGAGCAGGCGATCCTTGAGTTCCCGCTCGAAACCGTTGACGACCGACAACACGATGATGAGCACCGCGACCGCGATCGCGATGCCGAGCATGGAGATCGCGGAAATGAGCGACACGAAGCTGTTCGCGCTGCGCGAGCGCACATAACGGCCGCCGATCCAGGTTTCGAAACGCTGCGCCATGACGGCTACTCGTACCTGAGCGCGACGGCCGGGTTGACCAGCGCCGCGCGCCGCGCCGGGTACAGGGTGGCGAGCGAGGTCAGCAGGAATGCAGCGACCGAGATGACGGTGACGTCGGCCCACTCGAGTTCCGACGGGATGCGTGTCACGTAATAGACGTCGCCCGGCATGATCTGGAAACGGAACAACTGCTCGAGCACCGGCACGATGACGGGGACGTTGATGGCCAGAATGATGCCGAGCAATATGCCGACCAGCACGCCGGCCCAGCCGATCACCGCCCCCTGCACGAAAAACACCCGCACGACGCCGTTGGGGCCCATGCCGAGCGTCCGCAGGATCGCAATGTCGTTGGTCTTGTCCGTGACGACCATGACGAGGCTTGCCACGATATTGAACGCGGCGACGCCGATGATCAGCGACAGGATCAGGGACATCATCATC
>DATIUU010000064.1:0-10155 GCA_035466635.1 Woeseiaceae bacterium | reverse complement strand
TGCTGCACCGGCTCGCCGTCCAGGCGCGCCGGCTCGTAACGCCAGTCCTCGACGGTCTGGATCGCGGCGCGTTCGAACGCCTTCGAGCCGCTCGACTCTTCTATGACCGGCTCGATCACGCGGCCGTCGTCGGTGACCACGTAGTTGAGCACGACCCAGCCCTGCTGGTTGCGGCGGAGTTCGTGCATCGGGTAGCGGGGCGGTGAGCGTTCGATGGGCTTGGCGAGGACGCGGTGTTGCGCCGAATCATCAGCGAACGCGCCGGGTGTGACGAGCGAGAGGAGGACCAGGTACAGGCAGGCTCGCATATCGGGATTCCTTGTCGCTACCGAGCCGACATGATGCGAAATGCCGGCCGGATCGGCAAGTCGCGCAACTCGCCTGCCTGCGATGCGAATCAGGGCTTCGCGACACCCCAGTAGTTGTACGACAGGATCCTCGGGCCGGGGATGTACATGCGTTCGTCGCGCGTGATGCGAAAGCCCGTGCTCTCGATGAGCTGCGGGATGTCGCGGTTCATGTTGCAGCCGCCCGAGAAGCGCTTCCATGCCGGGTTCAACCGATGCTGCCAGCGGCGCACGCCGTGGTCGGGTGCCGCGCCGTGCTCGCAGTACAGCAATTTGCCACCGGGTTTCAGGACGCGCCTCATGCCCTGGAGTGCGGTGGCGGCATCGTCGATGGAGCACAGGGTGAACGTGACGAGCACGGTGTCGACGCTCTTCGGTTCGAGCGGGATCTGCTCGCCGGGCAGGTCGATGAATTCGATCTCCAGCCCCGATGCGTCGACATTGGGCTGCGCCTTGCGCCGCATGCCTTCCGAGGGCTCGAGTGCGAAGATCCGGCGCACCTTGTCGGCGTCGTAGTAGGGCAGGTTCAGGCCGCTGCCGAAGCCGATCTCGAGCACGTCGCCCTCGGCGAGGTGAACGATCTTCTCGCGCTGGTTGCGCGCCGGCTTCGTCGAGCAGGCGAGATCGATGAGGTGCGGCAGCACCTTGTCGTCATAGAAGCTCATGGCAATCCCCCCGCCGCGCAACCCGGTTGCATTCTACGACAGCTGGCGAACCGCGATGTTCGCGACGAGGTGTCGGGGCCGAGCGCCTGCCGTGTCGCCCGGGAGCGGCGGGGTGCTAGCGGCTGGTGCTATTGAGGCGCTCGTCGCGGCTGAGTTCCTTCGGGTGGCGGACCTTGCGGAACCCGTCGAGCTGGTGCCGGATCGTCAGGTAGGGGTGGCGCAGCAGCATCCTCGGACCCGCGTAGCGCATGATCATCTTCGCGCGAGCCCGCGGGCCGGGCTTGTAACAGTGCACCGGGCAGTTTGCGCAGGTGGGCTTTTCCAGCCCGTAAGGGCACTTTTGCAGCCGGACTTCGGCGTAGTCGAGGAACGCCTGGCAATCATCGCACAACAGCGCGTCGGCAGGCGTATGGCGGGAGTGGCAGTAGATTTCGACCATCTTCGCCATGGTCTTCCGTTCCCGGCCGAGACGCTTTTTCAACGGGTTCATTGTTCTTGTTGCTCCCGATGCTGGATCCGCTGGTTCATTCGAGATCATTCAACTACAGCCCCAATTGGAATTTATATACGTAAATATCCCCTGGTGCGCGGCTGCCGTTCACAAATCCGGGCCATCGACTGCCATTTGCGCGACAATGCCGGTATCCGTGGGGGAGCTGGGGGTGCTCATGGTGATTCGCGGCAGATTGTTCCCGCTATTGCTGGTGCTGCTGGGCGCGGCGGGTTGTGCGCCGCAGCAATCGAAACCGGACCCGACGCACGACGAACTGCCCGTGCTGCCCGGGCGCTTCGCCGACGAACCGGTGACCAAACCGCTCGTCGCCGTGGAGGCGTATATCGGCGAGCACGAGTTCTTCGTCGCCTACGCGGGGGAAGGCGGTGTCGTCTACTCGGGCGGCAACTGGTCGAACCGCGTCGATATCACGGCCCTGCGGCAGGGTCCCGGCGGGGATTACGCCGGTCCTTTCATCCTGCCGCTCGAGTACCACAGCAGGAAGCGCTGGGAAAATCTGCCGGAAAAGCCGATCGTTCCGCGACTGCTCGGTAGCAAGTACTGGAACCGCTTCATCGACGAGGTGTTCGATACCGTGCTGCCGGCAGCGGAGATGACCGGCATCGTCATGCACTTCGGCGAAGAAGACTATTTCCTCTTCAACAACGACATCAACAACTTCGAGGCGCGGCTGATCATCGACAAGCCCGCCAACTATGTCGTGGCAGAGACGATCGACTTCATGGACTTCATCGAGCGCGCGCAGCCGGTGCTCGACCGCTTCCTGGCGGCGGAGGGCATCGAGGACCGCCGCGTGGTGTTCAGCACGGGCGATACCGGGACCTACTCGCTGCCGTTCATCTTCATCGACCGCGACATCCCGATCGGCATCTTCGTGCGCTACGCGCCGGCGCCGCCGGCGGGACCGGCGGCCAGCAAGGCCGCGCAGATTGCGCAGTCGACAGGGCACGTCGCGCAGAGTCATCTCGGCGGGCTCGTGTCGCGGCCGGTGTCGTCCGTTTACCGCCTGTTGTTCGTCGCGAGGGACGTGGCAGTGGAGACCGTGACGCCGAGCTGGATGGTCACGCTCGAAGCGCAACCGGTCCCGCCGCTCAATGACGGGCCGGGCATGGATCTCGACGCCTGGGAAGAGCAACTGACCCGCATCACCGGGCACGAGGCAACGCGCGGTACCGTCGATTACCTGGTCGACGGCGAAGCATTCTTCGTGCGCTACATCGACGCCATCTCGACCGCGGCGCGATCCGTCGATATCCGCACCTACATCTTCGACAACGACGATTTCGCATCGCGCATCCGTGACCTGCTTCGCCGGCGTTCGGAGGAGGGCGTCGCGATACGCATCCTGCTCGACGGGCTCGGCACCATCGTCGCCACCGGTGCGGACGACGCATCCATGCCCGCCGACTACGCGGCGCCGCAATCGGTGCGCGAGTCGCTGGAGTCCGGCTCCGGCATCAGCGTGCGGCAGTCGAAGAACCCTTGGCTCGTCGCGGGCGATCACGTCAAGACGACGATCATCGACAATCGGATCGCGTTCGCCGGTGGCATGAACATCGGCCGCGAGTACCGTTACGTGTGGCACGACCTGATGATGGAACTGCACGGCCCGGTCGTGGACGTGCTGCGCGACGAGTTCGAGCAGGCCTGGGCGCATGCCGGGCCGTTCGGCGATGCCGGCCTCGTGCTGTCGACTTTGAAGCCGCGCGATCGCAACAGCGAGGACGTCGGTTACCCGGTGCGGGTTTTGCACACGCGGCCGGGCGATGCGGAGATCTTTCGTGCGCAACGCGCGGCGATTCGTAATGCGCGGAAGTACATCTACATCCAGAACGCCTATTTCACCGACGATGCGATGCTGTACGAACTGGCGAAGGCGCGCAAAAGGGGCGTGGACGTGCGCGTCATCCTGCCGCTGGTCGGTAACCACGGCCCGATCAACCAGAGCAACGTGCTTGCCGCGAACGCGATGCTCGAGCACGGCGTGCGGGTGTTCGTCTACCCGGGCATGTCACACATCAAGGCGGCCGTGTACGACGGCTGGGCCTGCATGGGATCGGCGAACTGGGACAAGCTGAGCTTCCGCACCAACAAGGAACTCAACATCGCGACGGCACACCGGCCGTACGTCGACGCGTTACTCGAGACGGTGTTCGTGCCGGATTTTGCGATGTCGCCGGAGCTTACCGAGCCGTTCCCGGTGCGCTGGTCGGATCACCTCATGGAGATCGTTGCTGACTACCTGCTGTAGGCGCTTGCCTGTAGCAGCGGTTCTCGAAGCGCGAATAATCGCGGGCAGGGCCCGCTCCTGCAGGCTACCTGCCGCCGGTGCCACCGCTGCCGCCGCCTTCGAACAACTTCGCCGAGCGGCCGGCGAGGCCCTTGAGGCCGGCCATGAAGACCCAGAGGAACAGCAGTGGCAACAGGATCGTCTGCAGCACGAAGATGGCGATCAGGTTCACGATGTGCTCGGCGGCGTTGGAGGCGCTTTCTTTCAGTTCCTGCATGCGCTCGCCGACCCGCATGGACTGCAAGGACTCGTCGATCATCTCGCCGAGACGCTCCATGAACGACTGCTCGACGGGTGAGACCGGCTGCGCCGCCTCGTTGATGCGCTCGATATGCTCGGTGGTGTCCCTGAGGATCGCCGTTGCCGCTTCTTTCTCCGGCGCGAGGAACGCATTGGAGATCATCGTGGTGCCGACGATGAGCACCGGCACCGCGAAGCGGACGAACAGCAGCATCAGCAATATGCGCAGCGCCGGCCCGGCGTATCGAGCCGCGGTGGAGCGGGGCGCCCAGATCACCACGAGGAAGGCGGCCGCCGCCGCAATCAGGAAGCCGCTCACGCCCCACCAGCTGGTGATCTTCAGCAGCAACATCTGCAGCCCGAGCGAACTCGAGGCGATGAGCATGACGGACGAGAACCGCTCGATCAGGTCGTTGATCGGGTCGAGGACCTCGCCCACCGACAGCACCACGCCGACGCCGCCCGGTTCGAGCGCGACCTCGGTGCCCTGGGCCGCGGAGATCACGCCGTTCAGCGTGCGCGCGACCGCAAAGGTCACCAGGGCGTTCTTGAGCGCCGCCTCGGCCTGTTGTTCCGAGGCCCTGTCGATGTGGCCCGTCACGGCGCCGGCGACGGCGAGTGCGATGACGGCGGTCCAGAGGAGGCGCTTTTTCAGCATGGTCGGTTGGCCCGGGTTGACGGCGTTCCCCGCATTATAAGGGTCCGGCCGATGCGCAGCGCGTCACACGCGAAATGACGACCAGTTAACAGTTCCGGCAAATTCCGCGCGCCGTCGCTGGTCATCCGCCGGCCCGGGTGCGAAAAAACGGCCATGGACACGCGGAGCTCGCCTATGGCCACGCACGGCAAGGACAACGTCGACTACCGGCTGCTGAACCGGCTCAACAAACTCGTGATCTGCAGCCGCTGCCTGCGGCAGGGGAAGGTCACGCCGATCCCGCAGGTTTTCTCGTCGTATCACCGACCGCGCAACGTCTGCGACACGTGCCGCGACGAGGCCGGCATCGACCGGCACGCCGGTCGTCACGACCACCGGCGCAAGCTCGGGAAGGTCATCCAGTTCCGGCCCTGACCTCTCCCGCGGATGCACGGCCCTGCATCCGGTGCCACAATAGCGGGACGCTGCGTGCAACGGGTTCCCGATGGCAAAACTGTACTTTTATTACTCGTCGATGAATGCCGGCAAATCGACGTCGCTGCTGCAATCCAGCTACAACTACCGCGAACGCGGCATGAACACCCTCGTGCTGGCGCCGGCGGTCGACGACCGCTTCGGTGTCGGCAAGGTGGCGTCGCGCATCGGCCTCGAGTCGGAAGCGACGACCTTCGGCCAGGATGACGATCTCTTCGCGCTCGTGCAGTCGATGGTGGCGAAGGCGCCGCTGCACTGCGTCCTCATCGACGAGGCGCAGTTCCTGACACGGGACCAGGTGTTCCAGCTCAGCGACGTAACCGATCGCCTGAACATCCCCGTGCTGGCCTACGGGCTGCGCACGGACTTCCAGGGCGAGCCTTTCGAGGGCAGCAAGTACCTGCTCGCCTGGTCGGACAATCTCAAGGAACTGAAGGCCATCTGCCACTGCGGCACCAAGGCGACGATGGTGTTGCGCATGGACGCGGAGGGCAACGCGGTGCGCGAGGGCTCGCAGGTCGAGATCGGCGGCAACGACCGCTACGTCTCGATGTGCCGCAAGCACTTCAAGAAAGCCTATTTCGGCTGATCAGTTCGTCTTGTTGCCGTAGGTCGGCAGGTTCTCGCTCGGTATCGGCAGCATCGCCGTGTTCTCCTGCGCCAGCAGGTTCCGCATGTCGTCGAGCGTCTTCATGATCGCGGTATCGGTGAATTCGTTGCCTGTGATCGCGCCGCGGCTGGTCGCAAACGGGTCGCAGAACTTGATGCGGTGATTGCCCACGGTGATGATGTCGTTGTCGATCAGCACGTGGTTCGACACGCGCTTGGAGTTCACGAAGGTCCCGTTGCTGCTGTTCAGGTCCATCATGAAGGTGGTGCTGCCGTGCCGCACCAGCAGCAGGTGATGGCGGCTCACGAAACGGCTCGGTATCGCGATGTCGTTGTGCTCGGAGCGGCCGATCAGCAGTCGCGGCTGGTTGAACGTGAGTTCCTTGAGGGTCTCGCCGTCCCGGGTAACGAACAGCTTCGGCGGCTCCGGCTCAACGCCCGCGGCGTGCTCGAGTTCGGCGAGCGACCGGTCGTTCCAGTCCGCATGCGGCAACGCGGGCCGCTCGATCGCCGATAGGCTCACCGGCAGCGATTCGGCGCGCGCCAGCGCGAGTTGCGCAATACGGTCGAGTACGCCGGGCCAGCCGCCCGAGGCGTCCCACAGCTCCACGCATACCGAGTTCGGGAACACGTACTCCGGTATCCGGCTGCCGGCCCTGCGGAGTTTCTCGCGCAGGTACTCCTTGGCGTCATCGCAGGACATCGGCCGCATCTGGACGTTGACGGCGATTCGGCCGGACACGGGCCCCATCGCGGGCGCCTCGACAATCGAAGCCAGCGGGCGGTCGCTGACGAGCACGATCTTCAGCGCGCTGACCAGCCGGTTGTCCTTCCTCGCCCGCAACTCGGCGAGGCTGCACAGGGCGCGCAGCGCGCTCGGGTTCAGGCGGTGGGTATTCTCGATGACCAGCAATGGCGGCTGGTAATTCGTCACCTGGTGCATCGCGAACACGCGCAGCATCGCGAGGAGTTCGTTGTCGCTGTCGAATTCGGCCTCGTAGCCGAACTCGCGCAACGCGGACTCGAGCAGGGTCGTGTTATTGAGGCCGGTGCCGTCGACGACGGCGTGCTCCTCGTGGTCCTCGAGCGAGGTGACCAGGTGGCGGATCAGCATGGACTTGCCGGACAGGGGCGGGCCCTGCAGCAAGGCGAGCCCGTGCGGCTTCCTGCAAGCCGCGCGGAGGGTTTCGAGCGCCTCGAGGTGCGAGGCATACGCTACAATCGATTCCGGCGTGCCTTGTGGGAGGAACGGTTGCTCCGTCAGGCCTGCCGCGGCTAAGTCCATACGCTTGATTTCGCTCCGCTGGTTTATGCCTAATACGCGCTTTGGCGTTGCCCGGCGCGCGTTATTTATGTACAAATCGGGCCCGGTCCGCCAGTCTACGGTCGTGCGGCGAGCCGTGCAAACCACAATTGGTGAACTCTTTACGCATCAAACAGACGCAGACGCGATCTCTAAAAATTTTTAGGAAAGACGAATAAAACAATGAATAAAAGGGATTTTTCGCTCATGCGAAGCCGCGTCTGCGACCGGTCACGGGGCCCGGAACGGTGATGGCACAACTAACGGCCAAAGGCCTGACGCTGTTCCGCGGCGACCGCTGCCTGTTTCGCGACGTCAGTTTTGCGGTGACATCGGGCGAACTCCTGATCCTCGAGGGTTCGAACGGCAGCGGCAAGACGAGCCTGATGAAGGCGCTCGTCGGCATGCTCGACCTCGAAAGCGGCGTCGTCAGCTGGAACGGCAAGCCGGTCTCGGAGCAGCGCCAGGTGTTCCACGGCGCGCTGGTCTGGACGGCGCACCGCGTCGGTCTCAAGGCGGACCTCACGCCGGTCGAGAACCTGCGCTACGAGGCGGCATTGCGCCCGCAGGGCGAGGCGGGCCTCGACAAGGTGTTCGAACGGCTGCAGATCACCCGCCTGAAGCCGCTGCCGCTGCGCGCGCTCTCGGCCGGTCAGCAGCGCCGGGTGGCGCTCGCGCGCATGCTGCTCGCCGACGTGCCGCTGTGGCTGATGGACGAGCCGTTCACGAACCTCGACCGCGAAGGCCGCGCACTGGTGATGCAGCTGGTGAAGGAACACCTGGACCAGGGCGGCCTGTGCGTGATGGCGGCCCACCAGGACATCGAGATCGACGCACCGGTCACCAAGGTGGTGCTGCAATGACGACGCACGCGCGGCGCATGCCCGGCATGGTCGACGGGCTCATCGCGGTTGCGCGGCGCGACCTGTTGCTGGCGTGGAAGCGCCCCGGCGACGTGCTCAACCCGCTGTTTTTCTTCGCGATGGTCTGCACGCTGTTCCCGCTCGCCGTCGGCCCGAGCGCCGAGCAGCTCACGTTCAGCGGCCCCGGGGTATTGTGGGTTGCCGCATTGCTGGCCATGCTGATATCGCTGAACAGCCTGTTTATTTCGGACTTCGACGACGGCAGCCTCGAGCAGCTGCTGGTGAGCCCGCAGCCGTTGCCGCTCGTGGGGCTCGGCAAAACCGTCGCCCACTGGCTCACCAGCGGCTTGCCGCTGGTACTGGTTTCTCCTATCGTGGCTATCACCTATCGAATGCCGGGGGATGTTGTCCTAGTGTTGATGCTGACCCTGACGCTGGGCACGATGAGCTTGAGCCTGCTGGGGTCGATAGGGGCGGCGCTGACGGTCGGCCTGCACCGCGGCACCGCGTTGCTGAGCCTGCTGATCCTGCCGTTGTCGATGCCGGTGCTGATCATCGGCGCCAACACCGTGTCGCTCGCGGCCGGTAACGAGACGTATTCAGCCGGAATCTGGGCGCTGTCGGCTTACGCCGTCGGCACCCTGAGCCTGGCGCCTTATGCAACAGCCGCCGCATTACGTATCAGTAACGAGTAGAATCCCCGCCCATGTGGAAATGGTTTCACCAGTTGGCCTCGCCGCCGCACTTCTACAGGATTGCCCCGATCTTCAGCGCCGTGCTGTTGCTGCCGGGGCTTCTCCTCATTGCCTACGGCGTCTACGCCGGCCTGTTCCTGGCGCCGGCCGACTACCAGCAGGGTGACGCCTTCCGGATCATCTATATCCATGTACCTTCGGCGTACCTGTCGATGATGGCGTACATGATCATGGCCGTCGCCGGCGGCATCGGGCTCATCTGGCGCATGAAGCTGGCCCATGCCGTCGCCGCGTCCGCAGCGCCGCTCGGCGCCTGGTTCACGTTCCTCGCGCTCGCCACGGGCTCCATCTGGGGCCGGCCGATGTGGGGAACCTGGTGGGAGTGGGCCGATCCAAGGATGATGTCGGAGCTGATCCTGCTGTTCTTCTACTTCGGCTACATGGCACTGAGGGCCGCGATCGACGACACCGCCAAGGCGGACAAGGCGAGCGCGGTGCTGGCGCTCGTCGGTGTCATCAACGTGATCATCGTGCATTACTCGGTGGAGTGGTGGAGTTCGCTGCACCAGGGGCAGACGATCATGGCCAAGGACGGTCCGGCGATGGATCCGGGCATGCTGTACCCGTTGCTGGCAAACATCTTCGGGTTCACGCTGGTGTTCGGCTCCCTGCTGTTGCGGCGCACCCGCACCGAGGTGCTGTTCCGCGAGCGGCGCACGCGTTGGGTCAGGGAAATGATTCTGGCTCCGGAGGGTCAAAAGTGATGGACAATCTTGCGATGGGCGGTTACGGCGCATACGTCTGGACCTGTTTCGGCCTGGCCGCGGCGGTCCTGCTCATCAACGAGTGGCGGGTGCGCGCCCGCCAGGCAGCGGTGTACAAGGAAATCGAAGTGCGCATCAAGGCGCTGGAGGAAAGTGCATGAAACCGAGGCAACAGCGAATGCTGGCCGTCGGCCTCGTTGCGGTCGGACTCGCGATCGCGGCGACGTTCACGTTGCGGGCGTTCGAAGACAACATGATGTTCTTCGTCGAGGTCTCCGACGTCATGGCGGGGAATTATCCCAAGGAACGAAATTTCCGGATCGGCGGGCTGGTGGTCGCCGGCACCGTCGAACGCGAGGAAGGCTCGCTGGACATGTCGTTCAAGGTGACGGATACGCGCTGTGCGCTGCCGGTAACCTACAGCGGCGTGGTTCCCGACCTGTTCCGCGAAGGCCAGGGCGTGGTCGCACACGGGCGCATGGGCGATGGCGGCACCTTCGTGGCGGACAAGATCATGGCGAAGCACGACGAAGAGTACATGGCGCCGGAGGTGGCGGACTCGATCGCCAAGCACGTCCAGGACCAGACGGTTTCCGTGCAGCACCTGTCGACGGAGTGCAATCCCAGTGATTCCTGAAATCGGTCATTTCGCGCTGATCCTGGGCCTGTCGCTCGCGATCTGCCAGGGCGTCATCCCGCTGCTCGGCGCGCAGCGTAACGACGCGGCGATGAT